>JBAYTM010000253.1:0-4481 GCA_041675685.1 Thiohalobacteraceae bacterium | reverse complement strand
CGCGGCCACGGGGACGGCGTTGCGGGCGACATATTGCAGGCCGACTTCCGGACTTGCGTCTTCGCCACCGACCCGCCAGCGCACTATCCCCAGCAGCCAGTCGTGCGCCGCGCCCGGCGGCGCATCCGGCAGATCCATCAGTACCAGCTGGCCAACCCGCAGGTTCAGATCATGCAGCGCATCGAGATGCAAGGCGAGCCCACCGCCGCTGCGATTGCGTGTCTGGCAGGCGACCAGTCGGAAGTCCTGCTGTGCAACACCGGCACTACGCCGCACGTGCGACGAGTAATCTATATCGTCTTCATCCTCGAGTGGCGCGAAGTCGGCAGGATCGAACGCGGCGCAGCCGTTGATGAAGTAGTAGGCCGCGTCGAGTCCGGGCGCCAAGGTGACATCCAGCGTGCCGGCGACGCGGGGCGATTTGCGCTGTGGCGAATGGGTCCACTGTCCGAGCATTCGGCGCAACAGCTGTGCTGCGTCACCGCTGGTCAGGCGTGCCGAGAATCCCAGGCACTGGGGAGGTGCCCCCGCCGACAGGCGGTCCAGATCCTGCTGTACGATCCGCAGCAGCTCCCTGGCGTCCAGCCAGCGCCAACTGCTGCGGTGAACTCCGCTGGTCGGTGCCTGGACCGTTTGGTGCGGCTCATGATCGAGCGGCAGCCCATAGACGCCGACGGCTTCGGGGTCGGCGCAATGACCGAGCAGTTGGCTCGTGCCTATTTTGCCGCCGAGGTAGCCATACGCCTCCCAGACCAGACCGCCGGGCAGGCGATAGGGATCGGCAAGCCGCAGTATGGCCAGCTGCCGGTAGCCGCTCAAAATCTGGAGCTCGCCCCGACTATAAGGAAAGGCGGCATCGCGGGTGATGCCCAGCGCCTCGGTCTCGGCGAATCGCACCAAGTCGCCGATCTCGCGCCAGCTCGAGCCGGGCACCGGGAGGTAACTCTGATAGCGGCAGAGCTGCAGCAGCGCCAGGAACGAAAATGTATAGTTTGCCGTCTCCGCGAGCAGACGGGAGCGCCCCCAGCGCGGCGGGTTCGCCATCGCTTCCCGGAGCGCATACTTATAGCCGAATGCCATGGCCTCCGTGAAATCGGTCAACAGGGCGGCCGCTTCGGTCGGGGCGAAGGCGTCCGGCGGACGGTTGAGGTCCCGCAAGGCGTCGTGCAGCCGTTCGTAGCTTTGCCGGAAAGCGGCAAGCAACGGCAGACGCTGGGCGGCTGGCAGCAGTTGATGATTGAGGTCGCGCAGACGCTCGATCACCCGCTGCGCCGTGTTTTCGGAGTCCACGTAGGGCAAACCGGACAGCCAGGCACGCAGCGGTCCGGGGCGCGTGTCCACCCCCGGCGTCGCCTGCTGGTCGGGAACGCTGAACCGTATCATTTAACCCTGTGGATAGTGACCGAGTCTTCGCTGTCCCGTTATGGCGGCCGACCGGGACGAAACTTTGCGGCGCCGGTCCGCAGTGTGGTGGTGCGGCGTCCCGGAATGGAACCTTTTCGCGCCCTGAGGCGTCTTGTTTCTGGGTGCCGACATTTGTCGGCGCGACGTGCGGTCCGGCCCCTTGCACGCGATCGGGGCCGGTGGCAGGGTAACCAAAGACCGCGCAGGCGGTAAGGAGAACGAGTAGTGAAGTTCCGGATGTTGATGTTCGCGACGACGTTCCTGGCAGGCACGGCGTTTGCCGGGCCGGTCGATTTCGAGCTGCCGGATGTCCAGGGACAACCGCACAGCCTGTCCGAGCATCGTGGCAAGTGGGTCGTCGTCAATTACTGGGCGACCTGGTGTCCGCCCTGCCTCGAAGAGATCCCCGACCTGGTCGCTTTCCACGAGCGGCATAAGGACAAGGACGCCGTCGTCCTTGGCGTCAACTATGAAGATCTTCCCGAGGAGCAGCTGAAGGTCTTCGTCGACGAGTATTTCATTTCCTATCCGGTTCTCCGCAACGGCGACATGCAGCCGGCGCACGAGCGTCTGGCGGTCGGTGGCTTGCCGACGACCTATATCATTTCTCCGGAAGGCGTGCCGGTGGCGCGGCAGGTTGGTGGCATCACCGGCGCCGATATCGAGGCCTTTATAGAGCGGCGCAAGGCCGCTGCAGCCGCCAACCCGCAAACTCTTGCAGAGTCCGCTGAGGTGCGCCGATGATCACGCGCTGGTTGCTTGTGGCATGTCTACTGATGGCCGGTGGCGCAGGCGCCGCAGCGCCGCGCGATCCGCAGCAGTATTTTTTCGATCAAACCCTCGGCGATTTCCAGGAAGAACTGGACGTGGCCCGCGAAGAGGGTAAGCGGGGCATCATGCTGTTCTTCGAGATGGATGAGTGCCCGTTCTGTCATCGGATGAAGGAGACGGTATTCAACCAGCCCGAGGTCCAGGAATACTTCAAGGCCAATTTTTTGATCTTTGCGGTCGATATCGAAGGCGATGTTCCGATCACGGACTTCGAAGGCAACGCGACCACGCAGAAGGAGTACGCCTTTGACGTGCACCGGGTGCGGGCGACACCGGTGCTGATGTTCTTCGATCTGGACGGGCAGCCGGTCGCACGCTACACCGGCGCCACCGCGGACGTGCGGGAATTCATGTGGCTCGGTGAGTACGTCGTCGATGGCGCCTACAAGGACATGCCTTTCACCAAGTACAAGCGTGAACGACGTCAGGCGGCGCGCTGAGCCTGTGCAGCGGTGGTTGCGCGCCGCGCTGCTGGCAGCTGCGTTGCCGGCGACCGCGATGGGAGACGCCGACACCGCGGCCGAACCGTTGCCGGAGCCGCTGACGCTCGAGCACGCCATGGTGCTCGCCGATGCGGCACATCCGGACCTGCAGGCCGCGGCCGCCGATACGGATCTGGCGCGCGCACAGCGCGATCGCGCGGCCGCGGCGTACGGCTTCGACCTCGGCATCAACGCCGAGGCGCGCTGGATCGATCCCGCGGAGCGCGCCTTCGAGCAGACCCACAACGACTCCTACGCCGGCCTCTATCTGAATAAACGCCTGTACGATTTCGGGCGGACCCGCGCCACGGTTTCGGCCGCCGAGGCGCGCCTGATCGGCCGGCAACTGGAGTACGCGGATACGCAGCTGCGGCACCGGCTCTACGTTCTGGAGCGTTATCTCGACGTGCTGCTTGCGGACCTGGAATTCCGGGTGGAGGACGAGGCCATGGCCATCGCCTACGTGCGTCTGGACCGCGCCCGCGATCAGCATGAACTGGGACAGGTTTCGGACGTCGGGCTGCTGGAGTTCGAGACCCGGTACCAGGAGACCCGCTCGGGCCGCATACGGGCCCAGGCACGTCAGCGCACCAGTCGCGTGCAGCTGTCCGAGGCGCTGTCCCGTCCCGGCGAGCTGTCGGGCACGCTGACCGAACCGGATTTGAGCCTCGCCGATGGCGATCTCCCGGAACTCGCCGAGCTCATTGCGGAGGTGCTGGGAAACAATCCCCGGCTGCAGGCCCTGCGCGCCGACACCGAGGCGGCGCGCGAGCGCATGGAGGCGGCGCGCGCCGTGGATCGGCCGGTGATCTCCGGGCGCGCGCGGGTGACCGAGTTCGCCCGCGAAACCGGTTCGACCGATCCCGTGGCGGTCGGCCTGTTGCTCGAAGTACCCTTGTATACCGGCGGTCGTGGCGCCGCGGAACGCGCGCAGGCGCGGGCCGAACTGCAACGCAGTCAGGCGCAGACGGCGCGTGCCGAGCTGGAATTGCGGCAACAGTTGCGCAATCTCTGGGAGGAGATCCAAGTGCTGCGCGCAAGCCGCGAAGAGACCGAGACCCGTACCGACTATCGCGAGCTGTATCTCGACCGCAGTCGCGCCCTCTACGAAATGGAGGTCAGCACCGATCTGGGCGATGCCATGGTGGTGTCTTCCGAGGCGCGTTTGCGGCAGGCCGAACTGGATTACCGGCTCCTGCTGAACCGGGCACAGCTGAACGTCTTGCGCGGACGCCCGTTGTTTGCGGACGCGACCGCGCCCGTTGCCGAAGAGGACGATCGACCATGAATGCAGCAGTTCAAGCGGCCGGCACACAGGGTAGGCCGCGCCGCTCGCCGCGAGGCAACCCCCTGCGTGTTTGTCTGGCGGTATTGCTCGGCGGTATCAGCGCCGCGACCTGCGCGGCCGAGTTCAACGGCGAATTGCTCTGGGCCAATGCCGTCACCCTCAGCGTGCCGGTGACCGGTCGGGTCGTACAGGTGGATATCCAGCCGGGCGATCTGGTCGATGCCGATCAATCGCTCCTGCAACTCGATACGCGCGTGGCGCGGGCGCACGTCGCCGAGGCGCGCAGCGCCGTCAGGCGCCTCGAACTGCAGCGCGCCGAGGCGCAGCGCGAGTGGGATCGCGCCAAGGAGTTGTACGACCGCACCGTGCTGTCGGAGCGCGAGCTGCAGCTGGCTGAGATCGGCTTCAACGCCGCCGATGCGGATTACCACGCCGCCCGCAGCGCACAGGTCGCCGCCGAGGTGGATCTCGAGTAT
>JBAYTM010000252.1:0-4484 GCA_041675685.1 Thiohalobacteraceae bacterium | reverse complement strand
GAACATGTTGCGGCGCGGATTATGTTGCGGCTGCGGTATTCGGCTTTGTTCTGCTGGGGGTTTCGCGAGGCTGCGCAACATAACCTCAGCACAGAGCGGGGATTGTCGTGATGGCGCGCGATGCAGCCGAGCTGTCGCGCCGCCTTGCGCGGGATGCCGAGGCGGTGTGTCGGCATTACCTCTCCAACGGGCAGCGGCAGGGTCGGTATTGGATGATCGGTGATGCGCGCAACACGCCGGGGCGGTCTATGTTCGTCCGGCTGCGTGGGCCGGAGGCCGGTCCTGGCGCTGCGGGTCATTGGACCGATGCCGCCACGGCCGAGCATGGCGATTTGCTCGACGTGATCCAGGAGAGTTGCGGCTTCACGTCGTTCGGCGATGTCGCCGATGAGGCGCGGCGCTTTTTGAGCCTGCCGCAAGCCGAACCCATTCAGCCCGGCAACCCTGTCCGCGCCCGCGCCGCCATGGGATCGCCAGAGGCGGCGGGGCGATTGATCGCCATGGCGCAGCCAATCCGGCGCACGCCGGTCGAGACCTATTTGGCCAATCGCGGCATCGCGACGGTCCATGATGCGGGCGCCCTGCGGTACCACCCCCGCTGTTACTATCGGCCCGACGACGGGTCACCGGCACAGCGGCGACCGGCGATGATCGCCGCCGTCACCGATCTGCGCGGCACGATCACCGGCGCACACCGCACCTGGCTTGCGCCGGATGGCTTGGGCAAGGCGGAGGTCGGGACGCCCCGGCGCGCCATGGGCAACCTCCTTGGCCATGCCGTCCGCTTCGGGGTGGCGGATGATGTCCTCGCCGTCGGTGAAGGGATCGAGACGATGTTGTCGCTGCGCGCGGCCCTGCCGACCATGCCGATGGCGGCGGCGCTGTCGGCGGGCCATCTGGGCGCGTTCGAGGTGCCGCCGACCTTCCGTCGCCTCTATATCGCCCGCGACGCCGATGCCGCAGGCGACAAGGCCGTCGCAACCCTGACCGAACGCGCGGTGGCGGCAGGCATCGACGTGCTGGTGCTGTCGCCGCAGCGGGGCGACTTCAACGACGACCTGCAGGCCACCGGCCCCGACGATCTGGGCGCGGCACTCCTCCCCCAACTCGCACCAGAAGATGCGAGCCGGTTCGGTCAGGGGTGAGCAGGCAGGAGCTGGTAAGGTGCGGGGTCTCTACAGGGATTTCAGGAACGCCATCAGGTCCTTGTCCTTCTTCCATGAACGTTTTGGACCTTGTTGCCCGACTTCGCAGAGGGCAACGGCGTTGGCCTTTAGCGTCAGGTCGATTTCGGCGTAGATGTTGGTCGTGCTGATCGACACATGCCCCAGCCAGGCGCGGATTGTGTTGATGTCCACCCCGGCAAGAACCAGGTGACAGGCCGTCGTATGTCGGATCACGTGCGGCGTGATTGTTCGGCCCGCGAGGGCCGGAACCTGCGCAGCGCACCGCTCGACCAGACGATAAACCCCGAAGCGGGTATACCCTGTCCCGAGCCTGCTGACAAAAACCGGGGCGTTAGCCTCGCGGTCGTGGATTTCGCGAGCCAGGACACGTTCAGTTTCCGGCCACAACGGACATTGGCGCATCTTGCCGCCCTTTCCATGAAGGGTCGCAAGATCATGACCACCTTTTCGGCTGGCCAGCGATAGATCCCGCACTTTCAGCTGTGTAGCTTCCGACACGCGCGCCCCTGTGTTGTAGAGAAAGAGCAGAAGCGCGTATTCGTGCTGTCCCCGGCAGGTCTTTCTGTCGGGCGCCGCGAGCATTGCTTCCATTTCTGCCCGCGTCAGCCATCCAACCGATGGCTGCATGGATTTCTTCGAAGAGATCGCGCGGATATGCCCGCACCACTCGATATGCGCCGGATCCCGGCTGCCAACAAAACGCGCGAAGGCCCTGATGGCGGCAAGCCGTTGATTGCGGGTCCGGACGGAACACCCGCGGTCGTCCTCAACATGGGTGAGGAACTTCAGAACGAGCCCTGACGCAAGGTCGCGCACCGTCAATCGGTCGACGGGCTTTCGCAGCTTGCGGCTTGCAAATGGCAGGAGCAAGCTGAAGGTATCGCGATAGCTGGCGCGGGTGTTTCGGGCCAGATTCCGTTCGGTGACGATGTATTCGGTCAGGAAGCGCCGAAGCCAGGGGCCAAGGAGTTCACGCTCGGGCATCATCACCTCCATGGGCAAAGCGCGCAAATCGCATCGACGCTTGGCTCAAAAGGTCCGGGGTCATCGTCAGGTAGATCTTCGTACCTTCCAGATCGGAATGCCCGAGATAGGTGGACAACACCGGCAGCAGCCGCTGCACATCTGCCCCCTGCCGATACCACGTGGTCAATCTGTGAACCGCGAAGCTGTGCCTGAGATCATGCATGCGCGGCGTCTTCCGGCCGCCCGCGCGGCCACGAACGTCTGCGACGCGCCGCAGCCGGTCGAATGCATTCTGAACGGTGCTGCTGGCGAGCCGTGTGCCGTCCCTGTTCGACAGCAGGAACGCAGTGCCATCCTTTGAAGTGCGTTTTCCCGCAGGTTGCGACAGGTGGTCGGCCAGCACCGTCGCGAGAGACAATCCGACGGGTACCAGCCTGCTCTTATGGAACTTGCTATCCCGGATTGTCAGAACGGATGCCGACATGTCGACATCCTCACGCACGAGGCCGGTTGCCTCGCTGAAGCGCAGTCCGGCGCCATAGAGCAGCAGGAGCAGCGTGCGGAACGTGGTGGGTTCGAGCTGCTTGGTGCCCGCCAGTGCGATCTCAATGTTTCGAAGATCGAAGACGCGGTACAATTGCGCGCGACTATAAATGTGAGGTGGTGCCAACAAGGCTGGTCGCCGTTCGCTCGCGGGAAGAGGCGAAGAACGGGCATAATCGCGGCTGATCGCAAATCTCCAGAAGCCCGCCAGCGCATAAGCCTTGTTGTCGCGATGACGGGTTCCGGCACCCTGACCAACGAGGAAGGCAAGCACCTGATCCCTCGATATGTCGTAGCATTCGGTTTCGTCGCCGACGTACCGCCGGAACTGTCGCAAGAGGTTCCGAGCCGTCGTGAACTTCGCGCCCTGAGCTTGGCGCCATTCGACATAGTGGTCAATCGCGTCGCCCACCTTCATACCATCCCCTCCAGATCGAGGGCTGCAACCTCGCGCAAGGCTGCGAGGTCGACCTTGGCATAAATCGCCGTCGAGGACGGGTCGCGATGGCCGAGGAAGTCCCCGATGACCTTCATCGATACGCCTCGATCCAATAGGTGTTGGGCAGCGGCATGCCGGAGGGCATGCGGACCCCGCCGTCCCGTAACGACGCCGATACCGGCGAGGCGGTCTTGGACGACCTTGCCCAGGGCCTTGCGATCCAAGGGGCGGACCGGCGCACGAGAGGTGAAGAAGACGGCACGTCCGTAACCGGTCGGCCGTCCGTTCTGGAGATAGTCCAGAATCGCGATGCCGACTTCCTGTGACAGCGGCCACAGGTGAGTTCGGCCCGGCTTGGGGCACCTGACCCGAAGCGTTTCGGTTTCCCAATCGAAGTCATCGACGCTTAGGCCCGCCACTTCAGCAGCCCGCAATCCATAGGATACGAACAGCTTGAGGATTGCCCGATCCCGCATATCGACAGGGCGCTTTCCGTCTATGGAGGCCAAGAGACGCTCTACGTCGCTGCGTCGGAGCCCTTTCGGCAGGACCTCGTCGGCCCTGTATCCAGGCGCGACAATGCCCGCGGCCAAGCCCGTGCGACACCATTGGCGCTTCTCGGCAAAGTCGACAAATGATCTCAGGCGCTGAGCAAAGTCATGTATCGTTCTCCGGCTCCAGACACCTCGCCGGTGTTTATAGGCTAAGACGCCGTCGATGTCCGCCATCGCGAGGGAGCCAAGCGCGACACCTTTGCTTTCGAGCTGGGTCAGGAAGTGGTCAGCGACGCGACAATAGCCTTCGACCGTCTCGGTCGACAGGCCACGCTCTTTCCGCAACCAGTCTTCATAGCCTTGGAGTTCAGCGCCATGACGCTGCGGCATTTCATCCGTCTCGATCCAGCCGAGATGGTGCAGGAGGTCGGTGCAATGATTGACGAAGCGCTGACGGGCCTTGGAGGTCGTCCCACGGTCGCATCTGCGCCCCTTGGGGTTGGACCAGAGCTTGGCCGCAGCTTCTATGTCTTGCCGACTGATCTTTTCGCCCTCAGGCACGTCCAGAAGCCGAACAAGGTTGAGGTGGGCGTTCGCATATTTGCGCAGGGTGGCGCGCCGTGCACCGCTTTCCTTCAATTGGACAAGATATCCAGCCCTTTGATCAGCAAGCGGTGCATTACGGTGCTTCGCCGCCGTTGGTGGAAAGAAGATTTCTTCGAACATCGATGTGTCTCCGTTTCTGTGGAAACACAGGGTTCGCACGTTCTCGCGCGTTGATGGCCGTTTGATCCTCCTGCCTGCTCACCCCTGACCGAACCGGCTCGCATCTTCTGGTGCGAGTTGGGGGAGGAG
>JBAYTM010000251.1:0-4496 GCA_041675685.1 Thiohalobacteraceae bacterium | reverse complement strand
GCATCGATGCGACGGGCCGTTCATTGCGATCAACTGTGCGGCAATCCCCGAGAATATGTTGGAAGCGGTGTTGTTCGGCTATGAAAAAGGCGCGTTCACGGGCGCCTACCAGGCGCGCCCCGGTAAATTCGAACAGGCCCAGGGCGGTACGCTGCTGCTGGACGAAATATCCGAAATGGATCTCGGCCTGCAGGCGAAACTGCTGCGCGTGTTGCAGGAGCGCGAGGTCGAGCGCCTCGGCGGCCGCGAGATGATCGCGCTGGACGTGCGGGTGCTGGCGACATCCAACCGGGTCATGCGCGAGCAGGTCGCCGCCGGCCGTTTCCGCGAAGATCTGTTCTATCGCTTGAACGTATTTCCTCTGCACCTCGCGCCGCTGCGCGAGCGGCCGAGCGACATTTTCCCCATCGCCGAACGACTCATCGAGCGCCATTGCCCACCGGGCATGGCGGTACCGAGTCTGTGTCCGAGCGCCGAACGTTCATTGCTCGGCTACGCCTGGCCGGGCAACGTGCGCGAACTCGAGAACGTGCTGCAGCGCGCGATCATTCTGATGGCGGGCGACTGCATCGAGGCCGGCGATCTGCATTTCGAGCTGGGCGGCCCCGGCGTCGGCGCCAGCCAATCGGCCGCCGAAGCGAATGCCAAAGAAGAGGGTGCCGAACGCCTGGAGGCCGATCTGCGCAATCACGAACAATCGCTGATCCTGGAAGCGCTCGCCGCCGGCAACGGCAGCCGCAAGGTGGCCGCGGAGCGCCTTGGCATCAGCCCGCGCACCTTGCGCTACAAGCTGGCGCGGATGCGCGAGGACGGCATCGCGGTTCCGGCTTGAAGCTTGGCGCGGAACCTGCAAAGCAACCAAGCTCATACGCAAACCGCATAGGCCCAAGCGACGCCTTCGACGCCCGGAAGGGCAATGTTCAACCTAAGGAACCTCTGAACAATTCATATTCCGTCATTCCCGCGAAAGCGGGAATCCAAAGATTCAAAGGCCTAGATTCCGGCATGCGCCGGAATGACGAATTGTTCAGAGGTTCCCTAACCGATTCGCGGTAACAGAAAAGGAAACACCATGGCAGACATCGACGTAAATCAGCTGATGGTACAGATGCGGGCGATGGCCGCGGCCGCGCAGACAGGTGCGGCGGCGCCGGCAGTCGCGGCGCCGGACGGTGGCGATTTCGCCTCGCTGCTGCGTCAGTCCGTCGACCACGTCAACGCCGTTCAGAAACAGGCCAGCGGCATGTCCGAGGCCTTCGCCAAGGGCGATCCAAGTTTGGACCTCACCGAAGTGATGGTCGCCGTGCAAAAGGCCAGTGTGTCGTTTCAGGCGATGACGCAGGTACGCAACAAGCTCGTACAGGCGTACCAGGACGTCATGAATATGCCTGTCTAAGGACCTAGGGACGAGGAACCAGGGCCTTCTTTCCTCGGCCCTAGCGCCTAGAACCTCGGCCCTTTCCATAATTGAGCGCAGAAAAATCTTATGGCCATGATCAAAGCAGAAACAGCAACCGGGTTCGCCAAGCTTCCCGCGCTCCGACAGGTCGGTCTGATGGTCGGATTGGCCGCCAGTGTGGCGCTGGGCGTCGCGGTGGCGCTCTGGTCGCAGACACCGACCTACAGCCTGCTGTATGGAGACCTGGCGCAGCGCGATGCGGCGGCGGTGACCGATGCGTTACAGAAGGCCGGTATCCCCTTCAAGATCGACGAGACGAGCGGTGCCCTGATGGTCGCCTCTTCGAAATTGCACCAGGCGCGGCTGCAGCTGGCCGCCGACGGTCTGCCGAAGGGCAGCAGCAACGGCTTTGCAATGCTCGGCGAGGATCAGGGTTTCGGCACCAGCCAGTTCGTCGAGGCGGCCCGTTATCAGCACGCGCTGGAGGGGGAACTGGCGCAGACCATCGCCAGCCTGCGCAATGTGGAAAGCGCGCGCGTGCATCTGGCCATCCCCAAGCGTTCGGTGTTTTTGCGCAAACAGGAGCAGGCCACCGCCTCGGTCGTGCTCAATCTCTATTCTGGTCGCAGTCTGGACGAGGGTCAGGTCGCCTCCATCGTGCACTTGGTCGCGTCCAGTGTGCCGCATCTGAACAACAGCAAGGTGACGGTCGTCGATCAGCGCGGCAATCTGCTGACCTCCGGCGACAGCGCCTCCGAGGTCGGCATGACCTCGACGCAGTTCGCCTACAACCGCAAAGTCGAGGACAGCTATGTCCGGCGCATCGAAGACCTCCTGAGTCCGCTGGTCGGTGGTGGCAAGGTCCGCGCCCAGGTCGCTGCGGAACTGGATTTCACGGTCACCGAAAAGACCCGGGAAAGTTTCAACCCGGATCTGCCCGCGTTGCGCAGTGAGCAGGTCAGCGAAGAACGCATGTCGTCCAACATCTCCGGTATGGGCGTGCCCGGGACGCTGTCGAATCAGCCGCCCGCGGCCGGCACCACCGAGCCCGGCGATGTGAGCGCCGCCAACAGCGAGAGCAGCGGCAACACCAGCACGCGCAGCACGCGCAACTACGAGCTGGACAAGACCATCAGTCATACGCGGCTGGCGAGCGGGGGCATTCGCCGCCTGTCCGTGGCGGTGGTGCTCGACGACAAGCAGGGTGTCGATGACCAGGGCGAACCGGCGCCGGTGCCCTGGTCCGATCAGGAGATTGAAAAGTTTACGACGCTGGTGAAAGAGGCGGTCGGCTTCAATGCGCAGCGCGGCGACAGCGTGCAGCTCATCAACGCCGCCTTCCAGCCGACCCCGAAACTGGCCCCGCTGCCGGAGCCGCCGGTCTGGGAGCAGGCCTGGATGCAGGATGCGCTCAAGCAGGCGGGTGGCGCACTTGCGGTACTGTTCCTGATCTTCGGCGTGCTCAAGCCCACACTGCGCAATCTGACCGAAAAGGGTACCGGTACACCCGCCCTGGCCGTGGCCGGTGGCGGCGAGCAGGCCATGGATGAAGACCAATTGACACTGGGCGCCTCGCGGCAACCGCAAGGCCTGCCCGGACCGATGCAGTACGAACAGCAGATGGCCACCGCCAAAGGCATGATTCAGCAAGATCCGAAACGCGTGGCGCAGGTGGTGAAGAACTGGGTGAACGAGGATGGCTGAGTCGGCTTCCGGTAAATTTTCGGGCACGGAACGCGCCGCGATCTTTTTGTTGTCGCTGGGCGAAACCGATGCCGCGCAGATCCTCAAGCACATGGGGCCGAAGGAGGTGCAGAAAGTCGGCACCGCCATGGCAGCGATGGCCAACGTGTCGCGCGATCAGGTGCAGACGATTCTCGGCGACTTCATCGCCACGGTCGACAATCAGACCGCCCTGGGGGTAGGTTCGGAAGACTATATCCGCAAGGTCATGATCGACGCGCTCGGCGAAGAGAAGGCCGGCAGTCTGATCGACCGTATTCTGCTCGGCCGCAGCACCAAGGGACTCGAGGCGCTCAAGTGGATGGACGGGCGCGCCGTGGCGGAGGTCATCCGGCTCGAACACCCGCAGATCATGGCGATCGTGTTGTCCTATCTCGACAGCGACCACGCCGCCGAAGTGCTCGGCTATCTGCCCGAGCGGATCCGCATCGACGTACTGATGCGCATTGCCACCCTGGACGGTATTCAGCCCGCCGCGCTTGCGGAATTGGACGAGATCATGGAACGCCAGTTCTCGGGCAGCAACAACAACGTCAAATCGTCTTCGGTGGGCGGTGTCAAAGCGGCCGCGAATATCCTCAATTTTGTCGACAGCAGCATGGAAGGCGAGATCATGGAACTGATCAAGGACGCCGATGCGGAGCTCGGTCAGAAGATCCAGGATTTGATGTTCGTGTTTGAGAATCTCGCCGAGGTCGACGATCAAGGCATCCAGGCGCTGCTGCGTGAGGTGTCTTCCGACAACCTCATTATCGCGCTGAAGGGCGCCGACGAAAGCGTGCGCGAGAAGGTCTTCAAGAATATGTCGAAGCGCGCTGCGGAAATGTTGCGCGACGATCTGGAAGCCAAAGGCCCGGTGCGCCTCAGCGAAGTCGAGGCCGCGCAGAAGGAAATCCTGGCGATCGCCCGGCGCATGGCCGAGGCCGGCGATATCGTGCTCGGCGGCAAGGGTACCGAGCAATATGTTTGAGAACCAGGTGCTAGTTGCTAGGTGCTAGGGCCGAGGCATTGGGTTCACCTAGCACCTAGCAACTAGAACCTAGAACCTAGAACCTAGAACCTGATTTTGATAGGAGTTCGTGTGCAACACACTGTCCGCGCGATGAGCAAAGTCATTCCAAAAGAGCAACTGGGCGGGATCGAGAACTGGGCGCTTCCCGAGGTGGACGCGGCCAGTCGATGCGCGCGCGATGTGGCGCCTTCTTTGACTGCGCGGCAGATCGAGGAAATACAGCAGCAGGCACGCGAGGAGGGCTTCGCACAGGGACGCCGTGAGGGCCTGGAGGCGGGGCGCAAGGACATCCTGGCGCGCGTGCATGAGCTGGAATCCCTGATGCAGACGCTCGCAAAGCCG
>JBAYTM010000250.1:0-4526 GCA_041675685.1 Thiohalobacteraceae bacterium | reverse complement strand
TCGTCCTCGTCTTCCTGATCGGACACCTGCGGTTGCGGCGATGACTTTTCCGCCTCGATGGCGGTCTCCAGACGCTGCAAGGCCGGCGCGACGTCTTCCGGCGCAAGGGCACTGGGCACCGTACCGCTGTGCCCCATCATTTTGAGCAGCCGGACGGCGACGTCGCCGAACATGGTGATGTCCGCGTAATCGGGACAGGAAAAGGTGACCAGCATGCGCACGTCCTCTCTGTGTTGGCTTCCTGGCTAGCGGCTCGATTACAGCGAACCGATCCGGGAATCGCAAGCGCATGACGGGTAAAGACGCACTCGCCACGTACCGTTCGAATGGGTCGTGTGGTGCGACGAGCGGTCATTCCGCACAGACCTCCCTGACGAAGCGCGTGGGAACTGCGGTGACCTGACGTTACAATGCGCTTATGAGCCAATCCTCGCTGTTGGGCGACCTGATCGATCTGCATGCCGCGCTGCGCGCGGACCGTGCAATCGACTCGGATGACAAGAAGCAGCGCGATCGCCGAATTGGCACCCACCTGCCGTACCGCAAGCATCAACCGGCGCAACAGCTGCGCGCCTGGCTGGCGCAGGTCAATGTGCCTGGTTGGGATCGGACCGGCCCGGCCGCGACTCAATTGCATCGCCTGGTTGGTCTGGTCCTGGCCGTTCTCGGCCTGATCACCGGATGGGGCCTGGCACAGGCCGTGCTGCACTACCGGGGCGACGCGCCCATCAACGTCGTCAACGTCCTGGCCGTGCTGATCCTGCCGCAGCTCCTGCTGTTGGCGTTCTGGTGCCTCGCCGCCCTGCCCTTTCGACTCCCGCTGATCAGCGGCCTGCGCTCGCTGCTCGGGTTTCTGAACCCCGGCCGGCTGGCCCGTTCGCTGGTGCAACGCATCGCGCCTGCCGCCGGTCAGAGTACGGCGCTGTTATGGGACGCGGACAATGCGGTCGCCATGGCGCCGGTGGCACGTTGGCTGGTGTCCTTCTGGTCGCAACTGTTCTCGGTCGCGTTCAATGTCGGTGCACTGCTGGCATTGGTCTACCTCATCACCTTTTCCGATCTGGCCTTCGGCTGGAGCACGACGCTGGCCGTCGAGAGCACGCGCTTTCATGCGGTCGTCAGCGCCTTGTCCTGGCCCTGGCAGACGGTGGCGCCGGAGGCCCTGCCGAGCATGGAACTGGTGGAAGCCAGTCGTTATTACCGGCTGGACCGCGGCCTGCTCGGCAACACCACGGACAGTGCGCAGGCGGCGCAGTTGGGTGGCTGGTGGCCCTTTCTGGTCGCTGCGCTGATCGGCTATGGGCTGTTGCCGCGTCTGATCACACTGACGATCTCCTGGCAACGCCTGCATCATCACCTGTGCGACGCGTTGGTGCGCCTGCCCGGTGCGCCCGAACTGCTGGCGCGCATGAACTCGCCGCTGATCAGCACCGCCGCACCGCGGCCGGAAGTCGTGCATCCTGTGGACACCGCTGTAGATGCACCGCGCCAACCGCCGGTCGAGCGCAGTCAGCCATTCAGCCTGGTGGCCTGGTCGGGCAGCATCGCCACCGCGGAAGCGCTGCGGCCGCGCTTGTCCGCGCTGGGCATCGAGCCGCAGGGACTGTTGCATGCGGGCGGTGCGCAACACACGGCGGAGGACCAGGCGACCATCGATGCGCTCTGTGCGCAACGCGCGCAAGGCGTCGCGATTATCGTCAAGGCCTGGGAGCCGCCGCTGTTGGAGTTCGTCGACTTCGTGCAGCAGGTCCGCGCACGCTGCAACGATGCCCAGCCCATCGTCGTGCTGCTCTGGGGCGGCGACGCCGCAGTGAACGCAAGCGACTTACGGGTATGGAGCCTTACGCTCCGCCCGCTGAAAGATCCGAACCTGCACGTCGAGGCCATCCCGTGAAGCCACCCGTGTTCGCCATCGTCGGCCATCCGAACAAAGGCAAGAGCAGTATCGTCTCCACGCTGGCGCGGGATGAAAGCGTGGCGATCTCGCCGGTGCCGGGCACCACGGTCGAAAACCGCGAGTTTCCCATGCGCATCGACGACGAGACGCTGTTCGTGCTGGTCGATACGCCCGGCTTCCAACGCGCGCGTGCCGCCTTGGAATGGATGCAACAGCAGAACCCGACCTCCGCCGAACGGCCCGATGTGGTACGGCGCTTCGTCGAACAGCATCGCGACGATCCGCGTTTCGACGCGGAATGCCGGCTGCTCGCGCCGATCCTCGACGGCGCGGGGATTCTGTACGTGGTCGACGGCTCGCGCCCGTTCGGCGAGGAATACGAAGCCGAGATGGAGATCCTGCGCTGGACCGGCCAACCCAGTCTCGCATTGATCAACCAGATCGGCACCGGCAATTACAGCGACGAGTGGCAGAAGGCGCTCGGACAGTACTTCCGCATCGTGCGCCTGTTCAACGCCTTGACCGCCGATTTCGACAAGCGCGTCCAGCTCATCCTCGCCTTCGGACAGATCAGCGAGGCCTGGCGCACACCGCTGGAACGGGCCGCGCAGGTGTTGCGCAACGAACAGGCCGAGCGGCGCCGGCTGTCCGCACGGGTGATCGCCGAGACCCTGAGCGGCATGATTGTGCATACCCGCGAACGCCGCCTGAAGGAAGGCGACGTGCAGGCGCGCGTGCTCGAGACCTTGCGCGAACAATACAAACACGATCTGGCCGGCATGGAGCAGAACGCCCGCACCGAAGTTGAACGCATCTACGATTACAAGCAACTACAGCGCCACGAGCCGGTGATGGAACTGCTCGACCAGGATCTGTTCGCCAAACAGACCTGGCGCCTGTTCGGTCTGACCCGCCAGCAGCTCATCGCCACCGGCGGTCTCGGTGGCGCGGCCGCCGGCAGCGCCATCGACATCGCGGTCGCGGGACATTCGCTGTTGCTGGGCGCGGGCATCGGTGCACTCATCGGCGGCGTCTCCACCGCGATCGGCGCCGACAAGATCGCAGAGGTCAAACTCATGGGTCTCCCGCTCGGCGGCGAAGCGCTCAACATCGGGCCCATGCGCAACGTCAATTTCCCCTACGTCGTTCTGAGCCGCGCCTTGCTGCATCACAAGATGATTGAAGACCGCACCCACGCCTACCGCGGACCATTGGAACTCCAGGAACGACCCGACGAACTGCAACGCTTCGACCTGGGCAGCCGCAAGCGGCTCGAAAAACTGTTCGGGAAATTACGCAAGGGGGAAGGTCTGCGGCCCGAACTGCTGGATGATATGGCCGGGGAGATACGGAAGCTGATGGAGCAAGCTGACGGGGGATCGCCAGGCGCATAGGGCGGAGGCCCTGTAGAGCCTGTCTGCTTGGGGAACGACCCCGTCAACGATCTCTGCGTACCGCCAAACGCCTGGCTTGGCCTTTGGGCTCAGGTCACGAACGACACAATGGCCAGGACGACGACGACCAGACCCACGATATAGATAATGCTGTTCATAGTTGTCTCCTCTTGGTTGGGCTTTTCTGTTGCTGTGATCGACTGAACACAGCCGTGCCGTTTCGGCGAACAGCGGCCGGAACGCCTTGGTTCAACGCGCTCCGGCTCGCTGTTGCTGGACGACCTCCTGCGCCAGCGCCAGATGCTCGCGGAGCCCCGGCAAGGTCGCGTCGACGAACGCCTTGATATCCGCGTCCGTGCCTGTCCGCGCTTGCGTCTCGAAGGCCTCGACGGCCTTGGCGTGATCCTCGGCCATCAGCTGCATATATTCGGTATCGAAGTCCCGACCGGACAGCTGCGATAAACGATCCACCGCCCGCTGATGTTCGGGCAGCATCGCGCCAGGAAGCCTGATGCCCTTCAGCGCCGCTAGAAGTTCGAGTCGGTCGCCGACCTCGGTGTGGTGCCGGGCCATCGCCTTTCCGAATGCCTGCACACCGGGATCGGATGCCTCTCGCTCCGCCATCCGACCCAACTCGATTTCCATGAGCCCGCTGCTCGCGGCATTCTCGATGAAGCGCGACATCGCGGCGTCGGCTGTCGTGCCCGCCGATGTTCCGGCCGATGACGCCGACGTCGCCGCGCCGTGCGGCAAGTCCGGCGCGATCGCCAGGCCACTACCCGCCACCCAGAGAGCGCCGGCTGCTGCAAGTGCAGACCATGGGATGGCTCGATCGAACATCAGGGTTGCTCCTTCGGCGATTGCACGAACGTCGCCGCCGGTCTCGTATCGGCGACTCGCAAGCGTCGCTTGCTACGTAGCAATAAGCGCACCGCCCGCCCGCAAGTCGCACAAGACAAAGCGGTTTTCTTAGTGGTCGGGAGATCGCGAAAGGCGCAACGGGTGCCGCATCAGGTAAGAATTACAACCCGCGGTCCGGAAACTACCTGACCGGGGTGTTCGACTGCGCGGGGTCGAGGATCAGCGAGCCGGCCCCTGGCACAGAGCGACGAGGGCCGGCTCCCGACAAAAAAATACTTAGGAAGGTCTGAACAATCCGTCATTCCGGCGCAGGCCGGAATCCATGCCTTTGAATCTCTGGATTCCCGCTTTCGCGGGAATGACGAAACTGGGAT
>JBAYTM010000249.1:0-4526 GCA_041675685.1 Thiohalobacteraceae bacterium | reverse complement strand
CCGTTAACGGCATAATATTTCCGGATACCCTTTAATGAACGACGCCTTCAAGGAAAGCCTCGCCGACACCACCGCGCTCAAGCGCCGGGCGGTCGTGCTGCTGGTGGACGATCAGGCCATGGTGGCCGAAGGGATCCGCCGCATGCTGGTCGACGAGGTCGACATCGATTTCCATTATTGCGCCGACCCGCGCGAGGCAATCCAGTCGGCCATCCGTCTGCACGCCACCATTATTCTGCAGGACTTGGTCATGCCGGAGATCGACGGCATGATGCTGGTACGCTTTTACCGCGCCAACCCCACGACCCGCGACGTGCCCATCATCGTCCTGTCCACCAAAGACGACCCGGCCATCAAGAGCGAGGCCTTCACCAACGGTGCTAACGATTATCTGGTCAAACTGCCAGACAAGGTCGAACTCGTGGCGCGCATCCGCGCGCACTCGCGCAGCTACATGGCCCAGGCCGAGCGCGATGCCGCCTACCAGGCGCTGCGCGACTTGCAGCGCCAGTTGGAAGACAGCAACGCGCAGCTCGAGGAGAGCAACCGGGAACTCCAGCGCTTGTCGTCGCTCGACGGCCTGACCGGGATCGCGAACCGTCGTCAGTTCGACAAGATGCTCGATCAGGAATGGCAACGCGCCCTGCGCAACTGCACGGAGCTGTCGCTGATCATGATCGATATCGATTACTTCAAGCTGTTCAACGACAGTTATGGACATCAGGCCGGCGACGATTGTCTGAAGACGGTCGCGCTGGCGCTGGACCGCATCGTGCACCGGCCGTCCGACCTGGTCGCCCGCTACGGCGGCGAGGAATTCGCATTGATTTTGCCGGAGACCGATACCGAGGGCGCATTGCGCGTCGCAGAGAAGATGCGCGACGCCGTGTCGCGCCTGAATGTGCGACACGAGGCGTCCAAGGTCTCCGACAAGATCTCGCTCAGTATCGGCGTCGCCACGCTGAGCCCACGGGGCAGCGACAACCCGGACATCCTGCTGGCCGCCGCCGACGACGCCCTGTATCGCGCCAAGCACGCGGGCCGCAACCGCATCGAAGTCGCACAGCCGGACAATGTTCTCGAAAACCTGACGGCCCGCCTGCAATTCTGAACGACCATCGCCTCCAGGCCTCGCAAAAATCTCCCGCAATCCCTATCATTGACGCTTCCCACTGCGGCCCGCCGCCTGCCCAGGCAGGCCCGGTCGACGTCTTTCCTTGCGGGAGCGCACCATGACTTTTGTCGTTACCGAAAACTGCATCAAATGCAAATACACCGACTGCGTCGAGGTCTGTCCGGTGGATTGCTTTCATGAAGGTCCGAATTTCCTGGTCATAGATCCGGAAGAGTGCATCGACTGCACGCTGTGCGAGCCGGAATGTCCGGCCGAGGCGATCTTCGCGGAGGACGATGTGCCCTCGGGGCAGGAACATTTCCTCGAACTCAACGCGGAACTCGCACAGTCCTGGCCGGTGCTCACCCAGAAAAAGCCGGCGCCCCCCGATGCCGACGACTGGCTCGGCAAGCCGGGCAAGCTCGACTTGCTGGAACGTTGAAGCCGAGAGCCAGGATCGGCATTCGGCTTGATGCAAGTCGGTTCCCCGGAGTGCCGACGCGTTCATGAGCCTGCGGCTCCATCCCTACAGCGACGATCTGCTGGCACGTAGCGCGGAGCGCGTCCTGACGCACGCCGCGAGCGAACTTCCCGACCTCTCGGGCTCGGTGGTGTTGGTCGCCGACGCACTGGCCGCCACACCGCTGCGCGCACAACTCAACAGCGCGGCGCAACGACGCGGCCATACGACGCTGCTCGGTCTGCGCGTGACCACGCTGCGCGACTGGGTCGATAGCCGAATACCGGAAGAACAGCCGCCATTGAACGATTCGGCGCGGCGCCTGCTGTTGGTCGAGGCCTTGCGTCGTCACAGCGGCCTGTTCGGCGAAGACGATCCTTGGCGACTGGCCGACAGCCTGCTCGAACTCTTCGACGAGCTCAGCCTGCACCGGGCCGCATTGCCCGAATCCGAGGACGCGCTGACGCAACGCCTGGTGCAGGGCTATCGGATCAGTGGACCGCCACCGGCGGGGCTCACGCGCGAGGCGCAGATCGTGCATCGGCTCTGGCATGCCTGGCAGGAACAGACCAGGGCACTGCAACGGCCCGATCCCCGACTGCATTATCTGGACAAGCTGCAACAGCAGGACGCGATCGCAACCGAACCCTATTATTTTCTGGTCGGTCTGCAGGCGCAGTGCCGCGCTGAGCGCGACTGGATCGCCACACGCCTGCGCGTCGGACGTGCCGAGTGGTTGTTGTACGGCCGTTCCAATGCCGGGGATACGCCCGCGGATCGCAGTGTCGCCGATTGCCTCGCACACTTTCCCGATCACGATCCAATAGGGGAACAGGCGAACGCATCGGAGCCTCAATCCGCATACGGACGGTTCCTCGACGCCGTTTATCCTTGCGATGACAATCACCTCCGCGAGCGCGCGCACGGGCTCGCCGCCACCGATTCGCATAGCCCGGTGATCGACCGGCTGGCAACCCTGGGCGCCGATTCCGCGGAACAGGAGGCGCGCGCCATCGACATTCAGGTGCGCCAATGGTTGCTGGCCGGCAAAGGACGGATCGGAGTCGTCACCGAAGACCGTCGTCTCGCGCGGCGCGTGCGTGCGTTGCTGGAACGCGCCGGCATTGCCTTGCAGGACAGCGGCGGCTGGGCGCTCTCGACCACCAGCGCGGCCACCTGCGTCGAACGCTGGCTGCAATGCATCGAGGAAGACTTCGCGCACCAGCCGCTGCTGGATCTGCTCAAGTCGCCGTTCTTCTGCGCGGATGCCGAGCGGGCCGCGCACCTGGGCCGGGTCTATCGCCTGGAACACGACATCATTCAGCATGAGAACGTCGGCCGCAGCCTGGAACGCTATCGCCGTCATATCGAATACCGCCGCCACCGCGCGCTTTGGCCAGCCGAGGCGGTGGAACCCTTGCATGCCCTGCTCGATCGACTCGAAACGGCGGCACGGCCGCTGCTCAGGCTACACCATGGCAGCGGTTCGGCACGGCTGTTCCTGGCGCAGCTCCGCGTCAGCCTGACCAGCCTGGGGGTCTGGGCACTGCTCGATGCGGACGCGGCCGGTCAACGCGTGGTGCAGCTTTGGGAAGAGCTGGACGCCGCCGCACAGCAGGCGCCTTTGACGCTGACGTGGCAGGAGTTCCGCATCTGGCTCGGACGCTCGCTCGAAGACCAGAGCTTTCGCCCGGGCGCGGCCGATGGACCGGTGCAGCTGCTGAGCTTGGAGCAGAGCCAGTTGCTGCGCTTCGACGCCCTGGTCGTCGGCGCCTGTGACCGTCAACACCTGCCCGGCAGTGATCGGACCAGCGCCTTTTTCAATGCCCACGTCCGGCGGGACCTGGGACTGCCCACCTGGGAAGCTCGGCTGGACCTGCGCGTACACCAGTTTCGACGCTTGTTGGAGGCCGCACCGCGGGTGGTGCTGACCTGGCACCGTGAACAACAGGGCGAACCGGTGTTGCCGAGTCCCTGGCTGGAGGCGCTGGAGACGCTGCACCGCCTCGCCTGGCAAACCGGTCTCGAAGATCACGCACTGCAGTCCCTCGTACAGTCGGAGCAGGCCTCGGTCGCATCGCCGGAACGGGCGCCCTTGCCTTCGCCGCCACAATTACCGCGCCCGACGCTGCCGACTACGCTGGTACCCGAGACCATCACCGCCAGCAGTCACCAACGACTGATCGATTGCCCCTATCGCTATTTCGCGGCGGACGGGCTGCAACTTGCGCCGTCCGAGGTTGTGCGCGAACGCCTCCAGAAATCGGATTACGGCGAGCGCGTACATCACTGCCTGGAGGCCTTTCATGGCCCCGTGGACAATCTGCCGGGGCCGTTCAACCAGCCGTTCACGGCACAGACGCGCGCGGCGGCCATCGATTTGCTGCAACGTATCGCCAGTGCCGTGTTCGCGCGCGACCTGGAGGACAATTTTCAGCACCGCGGCTGGCTGAAGCGCTGGTGGCGATTGATCCCCAGCTATGTCGACTGGCAGATCCAGCGCGCCGCAAACTGGCAGGTGCAACAGGTCGAGGCGCGCATCGAGCAAAGCTTCGGTTCGACCGGCACATTGAACGGTCGCCTGGACCGGATCGACCATGACGGTCGGCACGACGCCATTCTGGACTACAAGACCGGGCGTATCCCGAAACAGGCGGACATCGACAGCGGCGAGGCGATACAGCTTCCGTTCTACGCATTGCTCAGTCCGGGGCCGGTCGAACAGGTGGAGTACCTCAAACTCGACGGCGACCGGGTTGCACGCGCCGGTGCGCTGGCCGGCGAGGCGCTCGACGACCTGCGCGACGCGGTCGGCTGCCGGATCGCGGAACTACAGCAGGCCATGCGAGCCGGCGGCGCCCTGCCCGCCTGGGGCGATCCCGATACGTGCCGTTACTGTCCGATGGGCGGACTCTGCCGCCGCGAAGCATGGATTTAAAGGTGCTAGGTGCT
>JBAYTM010000248.1:0-4529 GCA_041675685.1 Thiohalobacteraceae bacterium | reverse complement strand
GTTGACCCGGTAGGTACGCTCCAGATCGGTGGTGGCAAACAGGTGGGACATCAGCCGCTCCACATCAACCCGGTTGGAGCGCGGCACGATCACCAGGCGGGTGGGATTCTCGTGATCGGATTCGTCGCGTAGATCCTCGACCATGGGCAGCTTCTTGGCATTCATCTGCTGCGCGATCTGTTCCAGCAGTTTGCCACCGGATACCTGATGGGGCAGCGCCGTGATGACGATGTCGCCTTGATCCATTTCGTAGCGCGCGCGCATGCGTACCGAGCCGGAGCCGGTCGCGTACATCTGCAGAATGTCCGCGCGTGGCGTGACGATCTCCGCGTCGGTCGGGAAATCCGGTCCCTGGACATGCTCGCAGAGTTGTTCCAGCGTGGTCTTGGGGTCTTCCAGCAGGCGGACGGTCGCGGCGGCGACCTCGCGCAGGTTGTGCGGTGGAATGTCGGTCGCCATGCCGACCGCAATGCCGGTGGCGCCGTTCAGCAACAGATTCGGCAGGCGCGCCGGCAACAGCGACGGCTCCTCCAGCGTGCCATCGAAATTCGGCACCCAGTCCACCGTGCCCTGCCCGAGTTCCTGTAACAGCAATTCGGCGTAGGGCGCCAGGCGCGACTCGGTGTAACGCATCGCCGCAAAGGATTTCGGATCGTCCGCCGAACCCCAGTTGCCCTGGCCGTCGACCAGCGGGTAACGGTAGGAGAACGGCTGCGCCATCAGCACCATCGCCTCGTAGCAGGCGGAGTCGCCGTGCGGATGGAATTTTCCCAGCACGTCGCCGACGGTGCGCGCGGATTTTTTGTACTTGGCGGTCGCCGCCAGACCCAGCTCGGACATGGCATAGACGATGCGCCGCTGCACCGGCTTGAGACCGTCGCCGATGTGCGGCAGGGCACGGTCCAGGATCACGTACATGGAGTAGTCCAGGTACGCCTTTTCGGTAAAGGTACGCAGCGGCAAGCGCTCGACGCCCTCGAAATTCATTTCGGTGTCTGACATGGTGGGCCCGGCAAATTCAGATGGAGAAGGAAACGGTGGGAACGCCCGCGGCGGGCGCTTCCGGGGTGGCATGATACACGCTGCCGGGGCTTAGGAAACGGGGCACGGGCGCGGAACCAGATACTGCGGACGTTAAGGTCAATGGCCCGCGCAGGTGTGCCAAAGATCGGCACTGCGGCGCCCCGTGGTCATTCAACGATACGTTCAGCAGCGTGCGACAGCGCGTACGCTGCGACGCCTTGTTGCCCGCGATCCGCTTTAACTCGCGTTCATGTACTTCATATTCGCCCAGATGGGTTTCACAAATAGGGCTTCATGAATAGGGCTTCAGATTCAACGTGCGCTGAATCTTTTCGCGCACGACATCAGCCACGCCTGCCGTTTCTGCAAACGATCGCCATTTCGATACCGTCGCCTGCACCTCGGCAACGATTTTCGCGGCGCGCCCCCGTTTCATCGAAGCCGTCTTTGCACAGGCGTTGAAGTCCTCCAGCGTGAAATTGTCGCGTTTTCCGTTCATCGTCATCTGATGGCTTGCCGTCCACGTACCCGAAGGATTAAAGCTGTAGGTCATATCAAAGGCCGGCGACAGCGACCACTCTCCGGCCTTGTTCATCAGGAAGGCGATATTCTTCACGTGGTCATCCTGATTGCGGGCCACGATGTTAAACGCCATGCGCCGGAACAGCTGCTCGATGGCCTGCATGGGTAATTGCAGTTGCCGCATCACCAGCAAGGCCTGCTCGTAGCTGTACGCACCTGCCATATTGAAGTCGTAGTGCGCCAGGGCACAGAGCGACTGCATGTGAAGTTTTTCGCCGGTAGCCAAACGATCAAAGCGGCGCGTCATGAAATGCGACCGGCCATTCTCGATGAACAGCCGACATTCACTGATATCAATGCCACAGTCGAGCGCCATCAGGTAATACGCATACTCGATCACTCCGTAGCCTTTCGGGTCTTCCAGCTCCTTGTCCTTGTTGCCGCTGACGCCGTCGAACTTCAGCAGCCAGTATTCAAATCCCTTGCCGGCCTTGACCTGGCCGGACCGTACTTCATTGGTTTTCGGGTTCCATGCGATGACCGCCTTCGCCCTCGCGCCACCGGCGGAGGTGCCTACGCGCAAAATATCCCTTAGCGCATCTTCCCTGCCTTCAGCCGCAAAAGACGCCTGCAGATTATTCCGGTGGGTCAATATCTCCGATGCAAGCTCAACCAGCTTGCTGACCTCAATGTGTGTGGTCTGCTTCGCCCTGGGGCCGATGGCGGGCGCGAATTCCAGCGCACCCATGCCGCGTTCACCGGTATAGCAAAGCCGCTCAACCGCGTTGAAGGAATTCGGTTGCCGACCCTGCGATGCCAGCCAGGCATCGATCAGCGCGTTGCCAAATCTGTCGGGCAGCGAGTCGGCCAGCAGACCGGGCAGCCCGAGAAAAGTTTGGCGGGAAAGCTCGGGAAAGCGGTACACGCGCCGTGAAAGCGGCATCACCATCGGCGCGACCTGAATGCCGCTTTGCGCGAATGCCGCATCGTATTCAAAGCTGGCGACGTCCTCCCCATCATCCAGCGAGACAGCGCCGATGGTTTTGCCCCACAGCCTGACTTCGGCAAGCGTGCTCACGGCTTCTCATCCCAACGCCATGGTTTGCCAGCCGCCTTCGTCGCGCGTTTACCGGAAGCCCGTTGCCGGACCTTGCCCTTTCGCTTCAACAAATCCATCGGTCGGGGTCCGGACTCCGGAATCAGGTTATCCAGCCCTGATGCGGCGTCCAGCACCCGCAGCACACGAACCAGGGTGGTCAACTGTGACGTCTGTCCTGCCTCCATGCGCTCAAGGGTGCGCTTGGCGATACCCGCCTGCTCGGCCACAGCCGCCTGGGTCAGCTGCAATTCCACCCGACGACCGGCAATCCGGGCGCCCAGTTCGGCGAGCACGGCGTCATCAGTGAGTAGACCGGTTATTTTCATAGTCGTAATAGTTTGCGAATATGTCGGCTAAGTCGCCATATATCGTCAGTTATTGCGATATATATCTCGATAAATTCATTTAGTCAAGTCGTAATAGGTAGCGAGATAATGACTTAATACCCACTTAGTCGCAACGTATTGCGATATATACTTCTTGCTTAATAAGCTCGCCTCGGTTGCGCAGATGCCGGTGGGAAGATGGCGAAACTGACCGGGCAACGCGCCCTCGTAGCGCGGCGCGCTGATCCGATCGACCATACGGGGTCGCCTTGAGATTCAAAAAACGCTGAGCCGATTACATCGTAAGGGCGCGCTATTGCGATTTACGGCACGTGCTGGAACGCGTACTGCGAATGCAAACTGCAGAAGATCTTGCCACGCGAAGCGTACGCCATGGCATTTTAGGTGTCTGCGCGCATGGGCAGGCAGCGTCGGTAATCGCCGTCCGGCGACCGAGGACGACTACTGAAAGCGCGCGGAAGGGCGCACCGGTCGCCAATCAGATATCCGCGAGGTCGCCGTGCTTCTCCAGCCAGGCGCGCCGGTCGGCGACGCGCTTCTTGGCCAGCAGCATGTCCATGCTCTGATGGGTGCCGTCGGCGGCGTCCAGGGTCAGTTGCACCAGGCGCCGTGTGTCGGGATCGATGGTGGTCTCGCGCAACTGCAACGGGTTCATCTCGCCCAGCCCCTTGAAACGCTGCACGTTGATTTTGCCTTTGATCTTCTCGGCGGCGATCTGATCGAGCTTGCCCTGCTTCTCGGCGTCATCGAGCGCGTAGTACACCTGTTTGCCAACGTCGATGCGGTACAGCGGCGGCATGGCGACATAGACGTGGCCGGCGTCGACCAGCGGCTGAAAGTGGCGCAGGAACAGCGCGCAGAGCAGCGTGGCGATATGCGCGCCGTCGGAATCCGCGTCGGCCAGGATGCAGATCTTGCCGTAGCGCAGGCTCTTCAGATCGTCCGAGCCGGGATCCACGCCGATGGCAACCGAGATGTCGTGCACTTCCTGCGAGGCCAGCACTTCGGCGGAATCGACCTCCCAGGTGTTCAATATCTTGCCGCGCAGCGGCATGATCGCCTGGAATTCGCGATCGCGCGCCTGCTTGGCGGAGCCGCCGGCCGAATCGCCTTCGACCAGGAAAAGTTCGGTACGCGCGGTATCTCCGGAGGTGCAATCGGCGAGCTTGCCGGGTAGAGCCGGGCCGGCGGTGATCTTCTTGCGCACCACCTTCTTGCCAGCGCGCAAGCGCGTCTGCGCGTTGTTGATGGCGAGTTGCGCGATGCGCTCGCCCGATTCGGTATGTTGATTGAGCCAGAGACTGAAGGCGTCTTTGACGACACCGGAAACAAAGGCGGCACATTCGCGCGACGACAGGCGCTCCTTGGTCTGCCCGGAGAACTGCGGGTCATGGAGTTTGACGGACAGGATATAGCTGCAGCGGTCCCAGACGTCTTCCGGTGTGATGCGCACGCCGCGCGGCAACAGATTGCGAAACTCGCAGAACTCGCGGATCGCCTCGGTCAGGCCGGTGCGCAGGCCGTTGACGTGGGTGCCG
>JBAYTM010000247.1:0-4538 GCA_041675685.1 Thiohalobacteraceae bacterium | reverse complement strand
TCAGCGCCATCGACCCGCACGCTTGGCTGGCGGAGACGCTGAGCAAGCTCGCCAACGGTCACCCCGCAAATGGCGTCGGCGAGCTCATGCCCTGGACTGCCGTGGGATGACGCCACCGCTTACCATATTGGCGCAGAGGACATCGTCGTTATCGGAAGCGGCCAGACCCGCTCCGTCTCAACGCTGGTGCCGGAGAATCTCGATACCTTGCCGCCGGGCACCAGCGTGCAGAAGGCGCTGAACTTCCTGCCGGGCGTGAGCGCGCAGTCGATCGACGCGCTGGGCGTGAACGAACAGTCGCTGACGTTGCAGGTGCGCGGTTTCAGCACCACGCATCTCGGCTACACGCTCGACGGTATCCCGCTCGGTGACGGCGCCTACAACAACTATAACGGCCTCACCATCAGCCGCGCGCTGATCTCGGAGAATCTCGGCCGCGCCGATCTCGCGACCGGTATTGCCGGTCTCGGTATCGCTTCCACCAGCAACCTCGGCGGCGCGCTGACTTACATTACCAGCGATCCGCGCCGGGACATGGGTGCCCAGATCAGCCAGAGCTTCGGCAGCGAAAACGCCCTGCGTACGTTCGTCCGGTTCGACACCGGCGAGCATGGCGGCTTTTCAGCCTATCTCTCCGGGCAATACACCGAGCAGGATCTGTTCGTGAACCAGGGAGCGGACAAGAAGTCCACCGGCAAGCAGTTCAACGGCAAGCTCAAATACCAGTTCGACGGCGGCACGATTTCGGCCTTCGTCGATATCTCGCGCACCAACCAGGCCGACAACGCCTATATTTCAAAAGACATGCTCTCGCGGCTCGGCTGGGACTGGGGCGGCTATTCCCCGAACTGGGATGCCTATGTCGATCTTGCATACTGCACCGTGACCGGCCCCACCGCGACGGACCGTTGCGTTCCCGCCACGTCGCCGGTGAAGAACGGCGACGTCACCTATACCAATGGCCAGATCCTGCGGAACGACGAACTCTATTACCTCACCGGCGATTTCGATCTTACGAGCGCGCTCAGCGCAAGCGTGTCGGTCTATCATCACAAGAACAAGGGCGCCGGCAACAATTGGATCGTCGGCTGGTCGAAACAGGGAACGGCGGACACCGCCGACGACGTGCCCGTGCGTATCCGTGACACCCGCTACACCATCGACCGTAGCGGCGTGCTGGGCAGCCTGAGCTGGGATGTCGGCTTCAACCGCCTGCAGGCCGGCTTCTGGCTGGAGGATAATACCAGCAGCGCCGTGCGCTATATCTGGCAGAACGTCACCGGCCCATTCAGCCTGTCCCAGTATCTGAAGGGGCAACCGGATTCCACGACCTGGGCTCAGGAAACCAAATGGAAGACGCGGCAATTCTATATCCAGAATACGGTCAAGCTGCTGGACGAAGCGCTTAGCGTCGATTTTGGCTTCAAGGGCACTTACGCGCGGTCCGACGCTTTCGCGATCGACGGGATTGCCAAGGCACCTCCCGGAGCGCAGCAATTTGCCAGCGGTTCCTTGACGGCCAAGGATTATTTCCTGCCGCAGGTGGGCGTCCACTGGTATGTCACCCCCGAGCACGAGCTGTTCGCCAGCTATGCCGAGAACATGGCGATGTTCCAGGGCGGCTTCAAACTGGGGCCGCAATCGGTGACGCAGGACGTATGGGACGCGCAGGGCAAGACCTTGCAGCCCCAGACATCGAAGAGCTTCGAGGCCGGTTATCGTTATGTCACCGGCCCGTTGCAGATTTCGCTCGCCGGCTACTGGGTCGATTTCAACAACCGCCTTCTCCAGTACAATCCTTGCCCGACGAACCGGCAGCAGGAACCGGGTTGCGGCAACTCCTTCCACAATGTGGGGAGCGTCACGAGCAAGGGCGTGGAACTCGCCGTCCTGTGGAAGCCGCTGCCCTGGCTGAGCTGGTACAATTCCGCTTCGTACAACAAGTCGACCTATAACGAGGATCTTGACTGGTGCACGGGCAATACCTGCGTCGTGAAGGAAACAGCCGGCAAGCAGCAGGTCGATACACCCAAGGAAATGTTCGCCAGCGTGCTGAGCGTCAACCACGCCGGGTTCTTCGCCTCGCTCCAGGGAAAATATACGGGCCGCCGCTACTACACGTTCACCAATGACCAGAGCTTCGGCGGTTACACGACCTTCGATCTCGGCTTCGGTTACGATTTCGGCAATGTCGGTCCGCTCAAGGGTGCGAAACTGTCGGTCAACGTCACCAACCTGACCGACAAGCGCTATGCGTCGAATTTCGACGGTAGCGTGTTCGCGCCGGACGACGCGGCGGGCACCGTCAAGGTGTTCCACTCGTCGGCTCCGCGTCAGGCCTTCGCAACGCTCGGGTTTACCTTCTGAACCGCTGATCCTGTTGCCAATCTTCCTCGCCGTCCCTGCCTGGGCCGGCGGGGAAGAGTATATTGCCCGATCGCGCCGAGGGTGCGCATAGCGTCACGCTCGCTGGCCAGGCCTTCGTCGACAAGGGGCTGGCTGGTGCCGGGAAGCTGGAAGCGCGTGGGAGATCATTACGAGGGCATTCTCCGGACCCTGCCCGACCGGGGATGTTGGCCAGGGCAAGGTGTCGCTCGACGCGGAGGCGCTGCGATTCACCCGCGACGGCAGCTTCCATATAGGCGACGAGTACCCTGCGAATATCTATTATTCTGATAGGCGCGGCCCGGCGCTCTTCGGAGCCGGAGTGGCAGGCGGGCGGCAGGGACGGCGTCCCCCTGCTAAACAGTCAACGGCCAGAAGCCTCGTGCTACGGAGCGCCGATATTTACCGCGTCGCGCCCGCCTGCGCCCCACATAGCGCCGCAAGCCCTAATTTTCAATTTGCCGCCAGCAGGCGCGGGATGGGGCGGAGCAACGCCCCGAGCCGACGGACGAAACGCGCGAGTTCCGGGTATGCCGCCGCCCTACTCCGCCATCACGCTAGCAGCCAGCCGGTGCAATCCTTTTGACAGGACCCCAGCCACAGAGGTAATTATGGCATTCTCGTGGGCAACCGGATGCTGGTTCAAGCGGAAGAGCGCGGCATGGAATCAAGAACCTGACAGCTGCCGTGCACGGGATGGATCCGTCCTCGCTCGAACAATAGCCCATGCGCCGAACGCCGTTAAAACTCTATTGGACATGGAATTACATCGAGATAAACTTGAGAATTATGCAGTTTTATTTTTACATTACAATGGAATAATCCTGTTTTCTTAAATGTTGTGAAGGAGGATGTTTTGTCAAAAAAACTCATATTTGCGGGTGCATCCATCTCAATGCTTTTTTCATTTCCGGCACATGCTGTAACAATAGTCGATTTGAATGATTGGACAGCAGAATCCTATCCCGCAGTAGGGGGTTTCGGCGCAGGAAACTGGACCGTGGCGCCGGGCGGCGCTTCCGTGACTCAAAGCGTCAACGGTCAGCCGACTATATTTTATAGCGATTTTAATGCTTACGGCACCGAGACTACGGGAAATATCCGTGTGTCTGGCGCGGGAGACGATGATTTTATCGGTTTTGTTATAGGGTTTAACCCCGGCGACGCCTCGAACAGCGCAGCAGATTATTTGCTGATCGATTGGAAGCGTCTGACACAAAACCACAATTTTGCTGCGCCGTCTGTCACCCCAGGTGGGGTAGCGGAAAAGGGCCTGGCGATCTCACGCGTGACCGGCATCCCCACGGCTGACGAGCTATGGCAGCATGTCGATTACGCAGATCATTCGGAAGGATCGGTACTGGAGCTGGCCCGCGGCGCCACGCTCGGATCAACGGGCTGGGATAGGGACAAGGACTATAAATTTAGTTTTGATTTTGGTCCTAACAATCTTGTCGTTGCGGTGAACGGCATCCAGCAATTCGATCTCACCGGTTCCTTTTCCGATGGTCACCTTGGTTTCTACAATTTCTCCCAGGCAGGCGTGCAATATTCCGCATTCACCACGGATGAGGGGAGTTATACTCCCCCGACCTCGGCCGTTCCAGAGCCGGCTACATGGGCAATGATGATTGGCGGATTCGCGATGGTAGGTGGAACGATGCGCCGGCGGCGCGTGATGACAGCGAAACCAGCCTAAACCTGAAACTGCGTCGAGTGATCTGCCCGCTTCTGAGTGGTCCGAGATATCTGTTATTTTGGACCATGAAGGAGTTTGGAAATGGGCAAGAGGCACAAGCCGGAAGAGGTGCTGTCAGACGGATGCGAACTCGTCTCCGCGTGACGCACTGACTTCGACGTCTAGCAGGCTGTTGAAGAAGTCCACCGCGTGGCGGTGAAGCGATATTCGTCGCCGTGGCGGTAGCAGATTTCGCCCTGGAGGGAGCCGTCTGGCTGAAGTTCGGCGGAGCCATCGCCGCTGACCTCGTCCATTTCGTCGTTTCCCTCGCAGAAGAAGTCGATGCTGGTCGCGTCGGTGCTGCTGGCTTCCCAGATGTGCCCGGAGCAGCAGCCGAACGCGAACTCGCCTCCGCCCTCGTGCTCGAACAGGATGTAGGCCGGCTCGACCATATCGGGATAATCGGCAGGGAAGT
>JBAYTM010000246.1:0-4539 GCA_041675685.1 Thiohalobacteraceae bacterium | reverse complement strand
GCGCCGCAAGTCCTGCGACTACTCGACTACGTGATCTTCAATGCGCTGATCGGCAATCATGATGCGCATGCCAAGAATTTCTCTCTGCTGTACTCAGGCAAAGCTCCCGTTCTGGCTCCGTTTTACGACACGCTCTCGACGGCGGTGTATCCAACACTGACGCCGAAGATGGCAATGAAAATCGGCAGCAAGCACAAGTTCAGCGAAGTACAGGCGCGGCATTGGGAGCAGTTCGCCGAAGGCGTAGGCTTTACCAAGGCGCAGGCCAAACGGCGCATTCTGGAGTTGGCAAAGTTACTGCCAGCGACGGCGCGCAAGCTCCAGTCAGACCCCGGACACAGCTTTGCTAGCAATGCCGTGGTTGAGCAAATCAATACCTTGATTGAGCAACGCTGTGCCCTGACGATTCGGCGGCTTACCGATCCCGCAGCCGAAAATGACGCAGCCGCCGAACCCTCGATCTGAGCCACTATGCGGACGCGGGTTCGATTGAACTGACACCAATCGCAGACAAGTTTGAAGCCAGCTCCGGCGACCAGCATGGCTGAAAAACCTGCCTTGCGCTCTGCATTCAGGCAACGTTCTCAGGCGGGTTCTGGGATTCTTTTGCTTCTTTCGCTCACCGTCGGTCGAACGACACCACATTCTGCGGCGCGGTGTATCCGTTTGCGGCCAGCCACTGGAGAAGTTGCTGGTATGGAACCGGTCGGCTCCAGTAGAAGCCCTGCATGCGCGTACAACCCATATCGCGGAGGGCGACGACTTGTTCAGCCGTCTCTACGCCTTCCGCGAGCACACTCATGCCCAAGTTGGCCGTCATGGCGACGATGGCTTTGACGAGGTTACCGTTGACTGTGTCGCCGGGGAGATTGCGGACGAATGCGCGGTCGATCTTGACCAGGTCGATGGGCAATCTGCTCAGGTAACTCAGTGACGAGTAACCTGTACCGAAATCATCCACCGATAACGAAATACCGGCCTGCTTAATCTCGTGAGTCACCTGTGCCACGTCGCCGAAATTCTCGATCAGCGAGGACTCGGTAAGCTCCAGCTCGAGCGCCGACGGAGGCAAACCACTGTTCTTGAGTGCGGCGTGGACGCTCTCCAGGAAGCCCGGCTGGCGCAATTGCTTGCCGCAGATGTTCACCGCCATACGAAGGTCCGGCGCTACGGTGCGACGCAGTCTGGCGGCGACTGCACAGGCCTCGACCAATACCCACTGACCGATCGGTACGATCAGGCCGGTTTCCTCCGCGATCGGAATGAAGTCCATCGGAGGCACCATCCCGCGTTCCGGATGATGCCAGCGAATCAATGCCTCGAGTGCGAAGACCCGACCGGTCGCCGTGTCGACCTGCGGTTGGTAGTACAGCTCGAACTCGTCGCGGTCGAGCGCCCGGCGCAAGTCGCCTTCAATATCCAGCCGTGCCGCCACGGCGTGCGCCATATCGGAACGGTAGAAGCAGTAACGGCCGCCCTTCTCCGCCTTCGACTGGTACATGGCGGTATCGGCATTCTTGATGAGCTCGCCCAAGGTTTCGCCGTCTTTCGGGTACAGGGCGATGCCGATGCTGGCGCCTAGAAACACTTCTTTGGCGAGGAAAGTAAAGGGTTCTGCCAAGGCTTCGCACAGACGATTGGCGGTGTTTGCGACCATGTCACGCCCGGTCGGGTTTTTCAGCACGATGCCGAATTCGTCGCCGCCGAGACGCGCCACCAAATCGTCCGGGTGGAGGCACTGCACGATGCGCGCGGCGACGGCGCGAATAAGCAGGTCACCGATGTCGTGGCCCAGCGAATCGTTGGCGATCTTGAATCGATCCAGATCGAGGAACAGTACGGCCAGCTCGGCAGGCGTGCCCTGCGCGGGCTGCAACATGGCGCCGAGACGTTCACGGAATGCCAGGCGATTCGATAGTCCGGTCAACTCGTCGACGTATGCCAGGCGCCAGCGTTCCTTGTCGACCTTGCGCGCATTCAGCAGCCGGCCTACGCGTTTGCGCAGCAGACCGAAGTTGATCGGACGCGGGATATAATCGGTCGCGCCTGCGGCAATGGCGTTTTCGATGGCGGTGGCGTCGTCCAATGCGGTGATCATCAGTACCGGGGTGCTCGCCCCGTGTGGCTGGCGGCGGATCTGCTCGCAGGCGGTGAAGCCATCGATGCCCGGCATGACCGCATCCATCAGGATGAGGTCGGGCGCCGACTCGTCGCAGAGCTTGACGGCGTCGTTGCCGTTGTCCGCCTCGATGACGGTACAGCCGTCGGTCTCCATCAACTTGCGGAGCGCCAGCCGTGTCCCGGGGTCCTCATCGACAATCAATACCACGGCGGGGTGTTCCGGTGCTGCCGCGATGTCCGTGTCACGCGCCGCCTCCTGCAAGAACGTTTGCAACGACTCCCGCAGGGCGGCAACCGCCGCGTCCAGTTCATCCGCCTCCCCGTGACGAGCCGCCATCTCGATCTGCCGGGCAATGTTTGCCGCGCCGATGGCACCGATGGTGCCCGCACTGCCCTTCAGCGTATGTGCCGTCGCGGTGATTTTCCGCAGATCCGGTTGCGCCACTTGTGCCTCGAGTGTGGCGATATAACCGATCGCGTCCCGCTGGAATACCGTGAAATATTCGCCGAATGTCGCCCCGAGCTGGGCGCGGATCTCTGCGAAGGTCTCATGATCGATAGCCTCTGCCACCAGCTCCGGGCTGGCCGCGGTCGGATAAGGCTCCGACAATCTCTCCGGCAACCAGTTGCGGAGATTTTCGGCCAATACCTGCAGGCGGAGCGGCTTCGCTATATGCGCGTTCATGCCGACATCGAAACAGCGCTCACGGTCTTCCGGTGTCGCATTCGCCGTCATCGCCAGGATCGGCACGTCGGCGTACGCCTTGTCGGAGCCGCGAATCAGAAGCGTCGTTTCGTAACCGTCCAACTCCGGCATCTGGCAGTCCATGAACAGCACATCGAACGTGCATTCGTCGAGGATGGCCATTGCCTCTTTCCCATTGCTGGCGATCGTGACCTGGCAGCCCATCCGCTCCAGCATGCTGCGTGCCACTATCTGGTTCGGCACATCATCCTCGACAACCAGTACGCTGCCACTCAGCTTTGCCACCTCGGGAACCGACTCGACTACGATTTCACGTTGCGATTTCTGCTGCAGGCTCCGGACGACGCTGTCATACAGGGCGCTTTCGCAGAGTGGGCGCAATAAGGAACGTACCGCGAAGCCTTTCAGGCCTGCAGGCAACTCCGGACGGTCCGAAACGCAGATACACGCAATTTTTCTGGACGCCAGCATGTGCCGTACAAAAGCGACCTTGTCTTCCGCTCCATCGGTGGTCGCCTCGAGATCCGTCATCACCAGGTCGTACGCACGGCCCGCCGACTCCGCCTCCAGCAGAAGGCTTTGCGCCTGTTCGGCGGAGTCCGCCGTTTTGAAATAGGCACCCCAGCGCTGGAATATCTGCCCCACGAAGGCGACCTGGCGTTCCGCGGCGGCGATCGCCAGCACGCGTACGCCGGCCGCCATCGTCCGGTCCGGAATGGCCGTCGCGCCGTCGGCCAAGCCGATCGGCATGGAGAACCAGAAGGTCGACCCGTGCCGTGGGAAGCTCAGCACACCGATACGCCCGCCCATCAGGGTCACCAACTGGCGGCAGATCGCCAGGCCGAGTCCGGTGCCGCCATACCGGCGCGTCGTGGAGCCGTCCGCCTGTTCGAAAGCGTCGAAGATGCGCGCGTGCGCCTGCAATGGAATACCGATACCGCTGTCCACGATCTCGAAGCGGATTTCCAATCCGTGCTCGCGTTTACCCATGCGGCAAACCTTTATCAAGACGGAACCCGAGTCCGTGAACTTGACGGCGTTGGCGACCAGATTCAGCAACACCTGTCTAAGCCGCGAGACGTCGCCGCGCAGCGACAGCGGGATCCGGGGATCGACCTCGTACGACAAATCCAAATGCTTGCGACGCGCCTGATCGGCAACCACGCGAAGCACATCGCCGATCATGGTCGGCAGATAGAAATCCTCTACTTGCAGTCGCAGGTTGCCGGTTTCGACGCGCGAGAAGTCCAGAATGTCGTTGATCAACTCCAACAGTGTGTTCCCGGAGGTGAAGGCGACATCCGCGTATTTGCGGTCGGCGCCGGAAAGTGACCGGCTGACACGCAGAAGCTCCAGCATACCGAGCACGCTGTTTAAGGGCGTCCGCAATTCGTGACTGACATTGGCCGCGAATTCGCCTTTCAATCGAGCCACTTCGAGGGCAGCATCCCGCGACTCGGCAAGGTCGCGGTTGCGATCTTCGATGACGCCCATCATGGTGTTGAACGAGCCCTGCATCTCACGCAAATCGCATGGGCCGTTCTCTTCGGCGCGTATTCCGGTTTCTCCTTGCTCGGCGCGGCGCATCAGTTGGGATAGCGCACGGATCGGATTGGTCACGCTCTTGGTCAGCGCAAGCAGGGCAACCAGCAGTGCGCCCGCGAGAAGGATCGACAGCACGAAGTTGAATCCGAAGACACTCCGGACCAATG
>JBAYTM010000245.1:0-4560 GCA_041675685.1 Thiohalobacteraceae bacterium | reverse complement strand
TTCGGCACGGTGACGCTCGACACATATGATGCCTCCGGCAACTCCCGGATCGCAAATCTCGTATTCGGCACACCGGCTATTTTCGGCAGCGGCGGGGCGGACGACGTCGCGACCATCCGCACCGAGAATCTGGTCTGGACGGGCTCGCTGAGCGCGCCCGGCGCGCTCATTACCGGCGGGGCGGGTTCGGGCAGCGGCACGCTGGCGATCGACGCCGAGCGCATCACCTTCGGCTACGGCCCTGATGTGCGGATAACCGGCGTCGAGGATGCGGCGCGGCTGACGCTTGGTTTTGCCAGCGTCAACCTGACGGCCAGCGATCGTATCACGGCGAACAACAGCGGCAGCCTTGCCGTCTATCGGAGCCAGGGCGCTTATGTGCCCGGGGAGGGTTTCAGCTATTCCGGGGGCGATCTCAATATATCGACGCCGCTCCTGACCGGCGAGGCGGGATCGGTCAACCGGATCATGGCGGGAGGCGCAATCCGCGTCGCCGCGCCCGATGGCAGTGAAGCGGGCGAGGTGATCGGCGCCGACGGCATCGGCGCCGAACTTGCGCTCCAGGCCGAGAGCGTGTCGATCGGAACCGCCATCACACTGCCGAGCGGTCGGCTGACCGTCAGCGCGACGGGCGGCATCGCGCTGACCGATGCCGCCCAGCTCGATCTGGCGGGACGCGAGGTGACGTTCGATGATGTCGAGAAGTATAGCTGGGGCGGTGATGTCATCCTCGAAAGCAAGGACGGCGACATTCGGCAGGCGGCGGGATCGACGATCGATCTGTCGGCGGAGCATAACCATGCCGGCCGCCTCACCGCTTCGGCGCTGGGATCTGGCGCAGGCGTTGTCGATCTTCAAGGCGCCATCATCGGCTCGAGCAGCGGCGACTATGATGCAGGCGGGACAATCGTTCCCTATCGCGCGGGCTTCATCGACATACGGGCGCAACGGCTCGGCGATGGCGGCACGCTCACCGAACAGATCTCGGCGCTCAATGCGCGGTTGAACGATGGCGAGATGACCGGCGGACGCAGCTTCCAGATGAAGCAGGGCGACCTCCAGATCGGAGACGGGCTCAACGCTGGCGAGATCAATGTTTCGCTGGACGGCGGCGCGCTCACCGTCACGGGCACGATCGACGCCAGCGGCGCTGAGGTGGGAACGATCCGCCTCGCGGCGAACAATGGCCTGACCCTGGCCGGTACGGCCGTGCTGGATGCCCATGGCGAGACGCTGCGTGTCGACAGCTACGGCAAGATCATCGACAGCCCCAATCGGGCGGTTGTCGAACTGAACTCCGGCGAGGGGTTGCTGACGCTCGCCTCGGGCGCGCGCATCGATCTGCGCCACGGCACGTCGGCCGCAGGCGGCACCGGGCCGGGGCAGCACGACGGCACGGCGCGCGGCACGTTGGAACTGAACGCACCTCGCCTGGGCGGTGCGACCGGCGGCGACATCGCCATCGACGCGAGCGGCAGCCTCGTGATCGATGGCGCCCGTTCGATCGCGGTCAATGCGGTCCAGCGCTATGACGATGCCGCCTTTGGCGCCGATCCGGCGGCAAGTGGGCGGCCCTATCAGGTGATCGATCAGGCCTATCTCGATGCCAAGCACGCCGAGAGCACGGCGTTCATCGATGCCGCGCTCGGCAATGCGGCGCTGATGGACGGAAAGCTCGCCGGGCTCAATAATGCGGCCTACCGTGATGCGTTCCATGTGCGGCCCGGCGTCGAGATCGTCAGCGCGACGGCGGACGGCGATCTCGTCGTGCTGGGAGACCTCGATCTTTCGGGGCATCGCTACGATGGGGTGAACCCCAATTTCGAACGGACCGGCGCTCGGGGTTCCGGTGAAGTCGGCGCGCTCACCATTCGCGCCGGCGGGGATCTCGCCATCTACGGCAGCATTACCGACGGCTTCGCGCCGCCACCCGAAACGCCCGATGACGATGGCTGGTTGCTGCGGCCGGGCGCGTTGTCGTTTGGCGGCGATGTGATCGTCCCCAATGGGAATGTGACGCTCGCCGACGGCACCACCTATCCGGTCGGCCGCGCGCTTAACTACGACCTGCCGATCAAGGCGGTCTCGGTGCCCGAGGGCACGCGCCTGCCGGCCGAGGCGGTGCTGGGCGCTTCCGTCACCCTTCCCGCCAATACCGTCCTGTCCGGTGACATTTTTGCCGCCGACGGAACCCTGCTCCGTGCGGCAGGCACGCGGCTCGTGGATGCGGTCACGGTGCCTGCGGGATCGCGAGTGGGCGCAGGCTTTGTCGCTCCGGCCATCATGTCGTTGCGCGCTATGATCTGGCCCAAGGGGGCGCCGCTGCCAGCGGAAGTGACGCTGAACGGTGATCTCGCGCTGCCGATGGGCGGTCTGATCCCATCGCAGGCGAATCTCAAGCTGCCGGCGGATGCGATCTCGGTGCCGCTGCGCCCGGTCGGCGCCGATGGGCGGCAGGGCGCCAACTGGGCCGTTGCAGGCATGTTGCCGGCGGGTTCGCAAAGCTGGTCCATGCGTCTGGTGGCCGGCGCGGATATCGCCGCCGCCGACACGCGCACGCTGCGCCTTCGCAATGGGGCGGGCAATCTGACGTTGGCCGACACGCACTTTTCGACAGTCGGCAAATTTGAAGGTGGGGGCGTCTGGTACTGGGCGCCCGACAATGGGTTTGACGGCGTGCCGGGCACGCCCGTTGATGAGTGGGCGCTCGATCCCGGCTATAATGTTTGCGAGGTCGAAGCCGGACAATGCGTGAAAGTTTCTTGGGTATGGGCTGAGGACAACTGGTTTGATGGCGTCCCTGGCGCCCCGGTCGATGAATGGGCGCTCGACCCTGGCTACAATGTTTGCGAGGTCGAAATCGGCCAGTGCGTCAGCCTCGGCGGCGAAGGCGTGCTAGTGGAAGTCAACCCGATCACGCCGGCATTCAGCGTCGTGCGTACCGGCACTGGCGACCTGGATCTTCTCGCGCGTAGCAATATCGCGATGCGGTCGCCCTATGGCGTCTATACCGCTGGCACCCAGTCGCAAGGCGTGGAGGCCAGCTTCAACCAGGCTCGTGCGACAGGATCGGACGGCTCGGTGCTGGGCCAGGGGGGGGGCGACTATGAAAGCCTGGTCGGCACCGGCGGACTCTATCAGGCCTGGTATCCCGAGCTAGGCGGTGACCTGTCGTTGCGGGCCGGTGGCGATCTCACAGGCGATCTGTGGACCCAGGGTGGCTTGCTGGGAGCTGACGGGCACCGGCATTCCCAGAACGTCAATGCCGATCCCGCCAACTGGCTTTGGCGCCAGGGCGATGTAGCCGGCGATGCGCATGGCGCCGCCTGGTGGATCAATTTCGGCACCTACGTCGCCGGGCTCAATAACTCCCAGCCGTTCAGCCAATACCCCTATCTTGTTGGCTTCACCGGCTATGGCACGTTGGGCGGCGGCGATCTGCGTGTCGAGGTGGGCGGCAACGCCGGCGCCATCGAGGCGCTCAGCCCCGGCCGGGTGAACACCAAGCTGTTCCCTCGAAGCCAGGGCCTGGTGCTTGCGGTCGCATCGACCGGGCGCGTCGACAGCGATGGGAGCCTGACCCTCACCGGCGGCGGCGACATGGAGGTGCGCATCGGCGGGGGACTCAACCCCAATCGCTTCGCCTTCATGGAGAGGACGCCTGGCTCGACAAACCCGGAGCCAGAATATCCGAACATGGGGCTGAATGGCCTGGCCGCCAACTTGCGGGGCCGCACCAGCATCGACGCGGGCAGCCAGGGGGTCATTCGCCTTACCTATACATCCCATGATCGCAAGGACGTGCGCCCCTATCTGGAGCCCTTTACCGCAACGGCATCGTTCTCCGCTGGCGGTCTGATGCTGATGCCCGGCGACTCCGTATTCAGCCTGACCGCCCGCGATGATCTTGTGCTCGGCGGCATATGGGATGGCGGTCGACTGACGAGCATTGATCCAGTCGTAGCCGACAAGAATGCGTGGTTCAGCCTGTGGACCGACCGCACGGCTATCGATCTGTTCGCGGCGGGCGGCCATCTTACGCCCAGCATCCAGGCCGGAGAAGCCGCGTCCACTATTGCACCTAACCCCATGGCAGGCGCGACGGCAGGCAGGTTCGTCTATCCGGCAATCCTGCGAGCCGCTGCTCCCAACGGCAGTATCTACATGGGTATTTCAGCGGTGCGGCAGCAGAACGTGAACCTGAACTACTCCCTCGTGCTGGCGCCCTCGCCTTATGGTGAACTGGAAATGTTGGCCGGGGGCTCGATCTATGCCGGAGGCTATGCGGTCACCCGGTCGAGCGCGGATGTGGGCGTGATAGCTACGCCGTTTGATCCGGCGACCCGGCAGAACATGAGTTCGTTGACCTTCAACGCCGTGAACAATCTCTTCGCTTTCGGCCCGAACACGGCTTCAGGCCTCTACGATCTGGAACCGGCTCGCTTCTATGCGCTCGGCGGCGACATCGTCGGCCTGCGCACGGGCGAACAGCTGACATTGACATCGGGCGCGTTGCTCGGGCGCACATTCTACGAAGGCGGTGGGCCGGTCTGGATGAAG
>JBAYTM010000244.1:0-4567 GCA_041675685.1 Thiohalobacteraceae bacterium | reverse complement strand
GCGGACACCCTGGCCGGTCTGCAGGAGGCCAAACGCCTCGGCTTCGGCCATTCGCTGGCGATTTGCAACGTGCCCGAAAGCTCGCTGGTGCGCGAATCCGAACTCATCCTCATGACGCGCGCCGGTCCCGAGATCGGCGTTGCCTCCACCAAGGCCTTTACCACCCAGCTGGTTTCGTTATTGCTGCTGGTCGTCGTGCTCGGCCGCCGCCATGGTCTGAGCGCCGCAAACGAAACCAAGCTGGTGCAGCAATTGATCTCCCTGCCCGGCAAGATCGAACACGCCCTGCAACTGAATCCGCAGATCCGCGACCTGGCCGAGCACTTTGCCGACAAAAACCACGCCCTGTTTCTGGGCCGCGGCGCGCAATACCCGGTGGCCATGGAGGGCGCGCTCAAGCTCAAAGAGATCTCCTACATCCACGCCGAGGCCTACCCGGCGGGCGAACTCAAGCACGGCCCGCTCGCGCTGGTCGACGCCGACATGCCGGTGATCGCGGTGGCGCCGAACAACGACCTGCTGGAGAAACTGAAATCGAACCTGCAGGAAGTCAGCGCCCGCGGCGGCGAACTGTTCGTGTTCGCCGATGAAGAGTCCGGCGTCGCCGCCTCCGACGGCATCACCGTCCTGCCGGTCGCCCCGACCGACGACTGCATCGCGCCGATCGTCTTCACCGTGCCACTGCAGCTGCTCGCGTACCACGTCGCGATACTCAAGGGCACGGATGTCGATCAGCCGAGGAATCTGGCAAAGAGTGTGACGGTGGAATGATCCGGCTCGCCGAAAGGCGGAAATTCCGAGATTCTCACACTGACTCGCAACGGCTCGGGCTACCGGCGCTGACGGACGGCTACGCGCGATACGATGGATCAATAAAGATCTGAAACCCCGATCAGGCCGCGTTCTGTACGCAGATCAAATACCCCCGGCCCGTAAATCTCTACACTGTGTTACTTATGGCGATCCCCATCGAGGCGACAGTGGGAACATCGACCCTGCAATCCCACGCATACACGGCGCGCATCCCCGGCAACCGCGGCATCTGGGTGGGCATCTTCTGCGTGCTGGTCGAATTCACGCTGCTGTTCGGCGTGTATTTCGTCGCCAGGGTGCATAACCCGGAGGATTTCCGTCTCGGCCCTGACGGGTTGGTGACACGCGCGGGCGTGGCCATCACCCTGTTTCTGCTTTCCAGCGGTTATTGCATGGTCAAAGCGGTCGAGGTGATGCGGCGTAATCGCCACCGCGCCGCGGCGCGGTGGGTGCTGGCGGCGATTCTGTTGGGCTGCTGTTACCCGATGATCAAGTATTTCGAACTCAACTGGTACATCGACAACGGTGGCGTTGGCCAGCGCGGGGTTTTCTATGGTACCTACTACTATTTGACGCTCACGCATCTGGTGCATGTGACCTGGGGTTTGCTGGGCCTGATCTGGGTGGGTGCGCGTGCCGCGCTGGGCGGCTACAGCGCGGACGATTACAGCGGGCTGGAGGCGGCGGCCATGTACTGGCACACCACGGACATCCTTTGGTTGGCGATCTTCCCGCTGTTTTATGTGCTGAGATGAACAGGATGGGAACGGCGGAAAAGACTTGGGTGGGACTGGTTGGGCTGACGCTGTTCGGTGCCCTGCTCGCCGAGACCGGGCACGCCGGCTGGCCGCTGGCGCTGGCGGTGATGGCCACTATTCTGGTCAAGGCCGGACTGGTGATCGACCGTTACATGGAGATGCCCACGGCGCCGGCCAGCTTCCGGTGGGCACTGTATGCGTTCGCAGGCCTTCTATCTCTGATGGTGCTACTCACGCACGGGTTCGGCGAAGCGCTCAAGCGGTTGACGACCATTTACTGAGCGCGGGGCGCGGCTTCTGTCTGGAGTGATTCTTCCGGCTTCGCCATATCCTCCGGCCCCTGATACCGCGCCTCTCGGTCAGGAGGTAAGGCCTGTTAAGGATCGTAGCCGGAAGTCGCACGTCCGAAATATTAATATCATCTAGAGAACGCCCATGCTCCGCAATACGTGAATTTCAATTACTCTGCCCCTTGCCTGAGTGTTTTCGGAACCCTTTATGAAGCTCCTGGACAAAATTCCCTTACCCCTCCTGTTAATCGTCGCGCTGGCTTTGGGTCTGGCGCCGTTTGTTCCTCAGCCGCACTTGTGGGAGAAGCTGAACATGCTGATGGATGGCACGCTGTCCCGGCCCATCGATATTTTTGATCTGCTCATGCACTCCGCGCCGGTAATCCTGCTGGTTTTGAAGCTGGCACGCATGCGCAGTCTGAAACACAAATAATCGACGTCGAGACACGCCTTCTTTTTATATCGCATTGTTGCGGCGCAACAAGGGAAGGAAGAAACGAAAATGCGTTCCGGCATCCCGGCGGGTGCCGGGATCCAGACCCCGCATCCGGAATGAATACGTGGATTCCGGCATGCGCCGGAATGACGGAAAAATGGACTCCTGCCTTAAGTAAGTGCCATTCGGCTCCGGCTACCTGAACCGCAACGACAATTGAACGAAGGCCGTCGGTGCGTCCTCCGTGAGCGGTGTCTCGGGATGTACAGCATATTGATGCCGACCGGTCCGATTTCGGCGGTCAGAACCGCAGGTCACGGCTTAGCGGCGTGTCGAACGGATGGTAAAGCGATACGGATTCAACGAATGGACTAGGGAAATGCCGTCTTGACGTACACCTGGCTGATCTCTTCGCCATTCCACACATAACAATAATGCTTCCCTGGTACGGCGCGTTTCAGGACGCGCGGGCGAAACAGGGCGACACATTCGCCGCCGGGGTCGCGGACGCTGCTGTAGTGGATACCATTGGAGCCGGCTGCGCGCAGGACCTTGGCAAAGTGCTGGGCGGGGCCGTAATTGCCCGGGTCCGGATCGTAGAGGTCGGTCAGTTCCGTCTGCCGGCCTGCGATGTCGTGCAACAGGCTGTCGATGTCCGCGGCGTAGCTGCGCATATCGATCTCGATCGGCGGCTCGCGGGTGGCGGCCAGAAAACGCGACCGATGGAAGCGGGTCTCCGCCACGGCGGTTTCGATGGTCTTGGCCGCGTAGTACACGCCGTAACTCCCGTCGGTGAAACGGCTGCCCTGGCGGTTCAAGTGCGTGAACGCCGCCATGATCGGCGTCGTACCAGGGCCGTAGAGCCGGTCTTCCTCGGCTACCAGGGCGAGCTCGCCGAGCTCCTCGCGAAGGCGGTCATTGGTGAGTCCCTCGATTGCCACGACGATATCCAGGTCCTCGGCGCTGGCTACCCGCTCGAACAGCCCGACCGGCGGGAACCGGCTGGACACCAGTCGCCAGGAAGGCCGCCAGCGAATGCGCGCGAGCGGGGGCGTCACGACCAGCCGCGCTGGGCATCCAGGTATTGCCGGACCACGTAAAGGTCCGCGACGTTGCCGGAGAGCATGCGGTCGAGCGCGGATTGTCCGGCGAACAGCGGGGCCGCGTTGGGGCGTCGGATCCAACTGTCGGCGGCCTCCTCGCGGGGCAGTAAAATCTGTAAATCTTTATATATTCCAAATATATATGAAAGCCTCTCTAGCTTCTCCCGGGTCAGACGGGCGCTTTCCGGGGCGCGCTTCCATTTGAAGAAGGTGCTGCGGGTGCTGGGCTCGAAGCCGAGCAGGGTCATGGCCTGTTCGGTGTCCAGCTTCCAGGCCGCGGCGATGTTGAAGAAGGTGCGCAGGGCGGCGCCGGCGGTCTTGGCCGGGTCCTGGGCCAGCTTGTCTGCGAGCGCAATGGACATGCGAGCGGTCTCCCTTTCGGTCGGTCGTGCGACCTTATCGGTGAGTACACTATAGCACTTAATTCTATTAGTTGTATGAAACCGCACTGCCGGCCCTACGGGGGAGTCGGCAGTGCGGTGGTCATCGAACGCGGCTGCCGCGGTGCTCAGCCCAGACGAATGTTTGCCTCGCCGGGATGTACGTCGCCAACGCGGGGCTGGGCCGCGACGGGGAGATCGACCGGTTGCCCGGCGAGCGTCTTGTTCCCGTGGATCATGGCGGACACCAGTCCGCTGCAGTCTTTGATCTCGGCGAAGGCGACCGCCACGATGTGCAGCAGTGCGGCACCGCCGAGCAGGTAGAAGCCGATTTCGTGCAGCGCCATGTAGGGTGCGCGGAAGGCCCGCATGTCGCTCCAGGCGGCCGCGTCGACCATCGCCTTGTTGCCGGGAAGCAGACTGGCGGGGTCAATGCCGGGCGCCGCCACCCAGGACGCGATCCAGCTTCCGAGTGGCGGGTAATAGAGGTCCGTACCCGCCAGCACCAGACCGGTGGCGGCTTCGATTGTCAGCAGTACCAGCAGCGCGAATACCATCAGGCGGCCGAGCGGATTGTGGCCCAGATAGGCTCGCGGCGCGCCGCCGCGCAGGCTTTGGCCGTAGGCGTTCAGGTCCTGCAGATAGCCGCGCCCAAAAGGCAGTATCGCGCGCCAACGGGCAAACCCCTTGCCTACGAATCCCCAGCTAAAGCGCCAGGCGAGGTTGGCTGCCATCAGATAGCCGATCCAGACGTGCGCGCTTTTCAGGGCGAGTTTGGCGTCGGCGG
>JBAYTM010000243.1:0-4623 GCA_041675685.1 Thiohalobacteraceae bacterium | reverse complement strand
AGTTGTCGAAGCGTTTGTTGCCGCGGTAGAGCGGACTGTTGGCGATCTGGATCAACCGCGCGGCGAGCGCCGGATCGAACTGCACGACACGCGCGACCTCGGCCGCGGAACGGCGAGGATCGTTGACCACGACGCGGACTCGCTGGGTGAGGTCCGGAAGGCTGGGCAGGCGCAGGCGTCCGGCCTTGGCGTCGTCGATGATGTGCTGCAACAACGCGAAATCTTCGTCCTGCAACGCGCTGAACGAACCACTGCAAAGGGAATCGGAGTGTTCCAAAGCGTCCTCACTGAACCGGCCGGGCCGGGTTCGCTGCACCCGTTGCCGCAGTGAGGTTTACGGCGCGGGACCCGGCGCCTTGACTGCATCCCTTCGCCCCCGCGGGTTGTCATACCCCCCGGGCTCCGGTACAAAGCAGATCGCTACCCCGCCGACACAAAACAGACGCAAGAGGCCCCATGAGCGACATCACCAAGATCATCGACGGCAACCCACTCTTTGCGATGGACGATCAACAGTCGCAGGAGGAACTTTCCGGCCTGCTGAAACAGCATCGTCGGCACCTCGCCGAACTTCCGGCGGAAGCACCGGACCTGGAACGCATCCGCGTCGAGTTGGACATCGCCGAAGCGTTGTTGGGCTTGCGGCGCATGCAGGAGGCCTGGGACACCGCGCGCGGGCTGGTCGATCGCGGCGTCGCGCTGGAAGCCTGGCAGGAAGCGGCCGAGGCCTGCGATATCCTCTACCGCACTGATCTCGACAAGAACATCGTCGCCCTGGGCAACGGTGTCTGGCTGGCGGTGACCTATCCGATCCGGCCGCAGACCAGCGTGACGCTGCTGCACCATATCGTCGATGAAACGCCGGACAAATCCGACGGCGGCGCGGTCGCCGCCATTGCCGCGCACTATCTCGCCGAGCTGCGCACCGAGGGTAAGGAGCACGACAGCCTGACCTTCCTGACGGCGCAAATTCTCGCGCGGGTCGCCAAACGCCATCGCGGCATCGAGGGCCAGGAAATGCTCAACACCTGGATCGAGATCCTGGAACTGAACAATCCGAACGAACTCCTGCCGCGCCTGGGCAAGATGCTGGAAGTGATGGTCGACGGCGACTGGTGGTACGACCGCGACGCCTTGCGGGCGCGGTTGCCTGAATAAAGGCCGGGCCTAGGTTCTAGGCACTAGGGCCCAAAGAGGCGGTGCCCTCGGCCCTGGTACCTAGTTACTCGTTCCTGTCTTTCGCAATCCATCGATGACGCTGCTGACGGCGCGTTCGAACAGCGGGGCGTCGTCCAGTAGGCGTGCAGTGCCATTGCGCAACTCAGCTGCAAGCCCTTGCAGTGTCTTGTCGGCAGTTTTCAAACCCTGGCGATTCGTAAACAGATAGACCCCGGTCACGGGGCTGACCCAGGTGAGCTTAGCACGCACGGCGGTGCCGTCCTCCTGATTGAATTCCACCCAGCCACCCTGCTTGAGATCCCTCGCTTGTACGAGGTATTCATCCTCAATCTCATCGAATGGCGTTTCGTCGTCTTCAATCGCGGTCTCTTCCGCCTGAAGATCTCCGGAAACCACCAACTGATGAATGGTCGCGGTCATGATGGCCTTGTCTTCGACGACCGGCTCGTCCCCGCCGGCATAGGCTAGCGGATGTGCCGCCATGATCGGGACCTCATCGGCGTCGTTGGCGGCGTGGCCGCTGCGCGGCACGGCATTGACTATCCCTGCGTGGCACTCCGCGAGTTGACCCAGAAAGGACTGGAAGTCCGCGTCGCGCATGGATATCAACTGCATACCGTCTCGCAACACGCGCAGCAGGCTGGGCAGTAGTTTGACGAGTCGGTCGCGTTCAAGCACGGTGGCTTTGGGTTGCAGGCTCCATACCAGATTGTCCATCGCAGTCAGGCTGCGCTTCCAGGCGACACTGTCTTCCCCCTCCTTGACGAAAGTGACCAGTAGCAGGTTCTGCCAGTAACTGACAAGGAAATGGCGTGCGAAGGTTGGCAGCATGCCGCGGTTGCGGCGCTCCACTTCGATGCGTACCCGCTGCTTCGCCAAGCGCAGGCGCTCCGTTCCGCGCACTAGTCCGGCGGACTGCTCTTCACGGTGCGCGGCGCGCTCTTTTTCCGCGGCCAGGAAGGCCTCGAATTCGTCGATCAACACCGAAAACAGCTCGATATCCTGCTCGAAGCCGTCCAGCACCCGCTGCACCACTGAAGCAATTTTGTCATGGAGTGCCTGGTCGGTCCTCGCGTTCCAGCCAACCGAGGCGTGCGCCAGTGCGTTGAGCAATTTGCGGGCGGGATGGGACCGCCGGGAAAAAAAGGTCTTATCCAGCATTCCGACCTTCAACATCGGAATCTGCAGGCGTCCGATCAACGCCTTCATTGTCGGCGGGATGTCGACGTCGTCGAACACGTAGTCGAAAAGCATTGCAATGACGTCGATGACCATGCCATCGGTCGCGCCCAGATCGCCCATTGCGCCGCTGGTCTTAATGTCGTGGATAATGTTGACGGTTCCGGAGGTCAGCGCGTTCTGATCCAGCGTGGCCAAGGACCCGCCTGCCGCGTCCGCTCTGCCTTGCTGCAATTGCGTCAGCTGGCCCACCAGCGTGCCGATGACCGCCGCGCTCGCCATACCGCCCGCCGGTGCACCGCGCAACATGAGCTTCTGCAACGTGGCGTACAGATCCTCGTCACCCTCCTCGCTATCCGCGTCGGGCGTATTTGGGCCCTTGGCATTGCCTGGGACACGCTTGACGTCGTAGCGCAGGTCGGAAAGTATGCCCCTGTCGATCAGCAGACGATTGATCTCGTGGTAAAGCGACTTGATTTCTTCATCGACCACGTGCCGGTCGAACAGCTTCATGACAATGAGCTTGACCTTTATACCGGAATCCAGATCGGCACAAGCTTCGCGGAACGCCCCGCAGATGATCTCGGGTCCAATGGGGTTTTTCGCACGTGTCAGGTCCGGATCGTTCAGAAGCACGCCGACACGGCGATTGAGGTGGTGCAGCTCCTGCTTACATTCGACTTCGACCTTGTTGACCATGTTTTCGACGGCCAGGCCTTCCTCCAGCCCGTCGTCGTCGACCAGCGTCATCTGCTCGGCCAGCAGGGACTCGCTGCTTGAATCGCTTTCCTTGCGGATCTCCCTGTTGAATCCCTCTACCAGCTGCGTCTTGAACGCGATCTCCATGCTGGCGCGCTTGAGGCGGACCGCGCGCATGGCATCAAAATAAAGGTTCTGATCCGGCTTCTGCTGCGATTTTTCGGCCCATTCGAACAGCGTGTCGTCGACCTTGGCCAACATACGCGTCATAGCCGCGGAAAGTCGGCAAAATGCGACTTCCCGACATTCGCGCAACAAACCGACGGCCTCCTGACGGGTCACGCCCGTGCGCGCTTTCTCGAATTCGTTTAGCTGGACGATATTCATATGCCGTGCCTCGATACCACTCGCGGTGTCACTCCTGTGACGGGTGTGTCCGGGGTTTCTTGATGCGCTAGAAGGAATATCACAAGGAAAATTTGGTATTTGTGAAGAGCGACGCAATTTTGACGGTATTGCACCTCGAGTGCTCAACCCTGCCGATATGCCGCCGCTAGCTAGTCAGCACCGATCATGACCTGAAGGCCAGAACCATGTCTCAAACGGAAGCCCACGCCACCCGCGATCTGGCCAGCGATCTGGCCGCCAGCCTGCTCCAGGACGTCAGTTGTCTGGTTTCACCGCCCGACATCTGCGTCAAGGTGTTCGAACTGGTGGAGTCCAATGATGCTTCGACTCGGGAGATCGGCGAGGTCATCGGCCGCGATCCAAGCCTCACCGCGCGCCTGCTGCGGCTCACCAACAGCGCCTTCTATAATTTCTCGCGCCGCATCGACACCGTGTCGCGGGCCGTGACGGTCATCGGCGTGCGCGAGTTGTACAGCCTGGTGATTGCAGTCTCGGCGATCAAATCCTTCGGCAACCTGCCCAATAATCTGGTCAACATCGATACCTTCTGGCGCCACGGCATCTACACCGGCCTGATCGCACGCGCCCTGGCCAAGCGCTGCCGGGTACTGCACCCGGAACGCATGTTCGTCGCCGGCCTGCTGCACGACATCGGCAGTCTGGTGTTGTATAGCCGGATGCCGGAGACCAGCGCCGACCTGCTGCTGGTGTGCGACGGCGACGAAGGCATACTGCATCAGGCGGAATTGGCCGAGCTCGGTTTTTCTCACGCGGATCTCGGCGGCGCTATGCTGGCGACTTGGCTGCTCCCGGAGACGCTGCAGGAGGCGGTCGCGTACCACCACATGCCTTCTTACGCGGTGCAGTCGGAACTCGAGGCTTCCATCGTCCACCTCGCCGAAAACCTCGCCAACCGCTCGCAGCTGGGCGCCTTTTGCGAGGCGCCGAACCTGGAGGCCGCTGCGGACGCGTCGGCCTGGACGGCGATCGGGCTGGCCCCGGAGAGCTTCGATTTCGACGCCATCATCGGCGAGGCCGGTTTGCAGTTCACCGAGACCGCCGGGCTGCTGCTGGCACACGCCTGAGACGGTCGCCGCCAACGCGGGAGCCAATCACGCATGGTCATCAATTTCCGCCCCGACGACAGCGGATTACAGT
>JBAYTM010000242.1:0-4627 GCA_041675685.1 Thiohalobacteraceae bacterium | reverse complement strand
CGCTTCGCGGTAGTCGGGAAAGCCCAGTACCAGGGATTGTGTCATCGTCTCAGGCCTCCGCGCCGATGCCAAAGCCGCTGTCGGCTTCCGCCGCTTCCCGGGCGAAATCGAAGTCCGCCGGGAATTCGGCGCGGATTTCATACAGCGGTTCCCCGGCCTGTACGGTATCGCCCAGGCGCCTGAACAGGTCCACCCCGGCCCCCTGATCCATGGGGGCCCCGGCCAGTCGCGCGATGCGCGCAATCTGCTGGTTGTCGATAGTGCTGACGATGCCGTCCCGGGCTGCCTTCACCTCGTGGCACAGCCGGCCCACGGCGGGCGGGTTGTGGTTGCGTCCCTGCAGCTCGATGATCGCCTGCATTTTTTCCAGCGCGCGGCCGGATTCGAGAATGTCCCGGGCCAGCAGATAGCCCTGGCCGCCGCGCACATCGGGGTCGAACTCGAGGATGCGGCTGGCCAGCTGCAGGGCCTTTTCCCGCAGGTCCCGGGGCTGGTCCGGGTGGTTTTCCAGCACCTGCATCACGTCCCGCGCTTCCAGCACCGGGCCGATGCCGCGGCCGATCGGCTGGCGGCCGTCGGTGATCACCACTTCCAGATGCAGGCCCATGCGGTCGCCGACATATTCGAACAATTTGCGCAACGCGAGCGCCTGCGACATTCGGCGGACCTTGGCGGTGGGCCCGACCGGGATGTCGATTAGCAGGTGGGTCGAGCCGGCAGCAAGTTTCTTCGACAGGATGGAGGCCACCATCTGGCTTTGTGAGTCGATGCCGAGCGGGCGTTCCACGGCGATCAGGATGTCGTCGACCGGCGCCAGATGCGCGGTGCCGCCCCAGGCCAGACAGCCGCGGTGTTTGCGCACCAGTCCGTGCAGCCGCTCGGGACTCAGTTCGACCTCCGCCAGCATCTCCATGGTATCCGCGGTACCCGCGGGCGAGGTGATGGCGCGGCTGGAGGTCTTGGGTATCAGCATCCCGTGCGCGGCAACGATCGGCACCACCAACATGGAGGTGCGGTTGGCAGGGATGCCGCCGATGCAATGCTTGTCGGCCACCAACGCCTCGTCCCAGTCGAGCCGGTCGCCCGAGTCGAGCATGGCCTGGGTCAGATAAAGGATCTCGTCGCGGTCCAGACCGGTCTGGCCGGAGGCGACCAGGAACGCGGCCATTTCGGTCTTGGAATAGCGGTTGTCGACGATGTCGCGGGTGATGGCCCGGTAGTCTTCCGCGGTCAGCCGTTCGCCGCCCATCTTGCGACGCACCGCGTCCATCGAATCAGGCGGCTCGGCATGCGCCGCCTGCACCCGCTCGCCCTCCGCCGCGCCGAACTGCGCGAAGGCCTGTTCGGACAGGCCGAGCTGCTCGGGGCTTACCAGATCGGCGTCATCGACCACGTTGAGCACCGCCAGGATGTGGTGCCCGTGATTGGTGATCTCGATCTTGGACAAGGCCTGAAAACCTTCGGCGCGATAAATGGCGCAATCGCGATGCAGATAGGCGACATTTTCCCGATAGGTGTCGATGGCGACGCGTTTGAGCGCCAAGTGGTGCGGCGGCGGTGCGGCGGGTGCGGTGTGGATCGTTTGATCGGACATGAGTGACGTGGCTAGCCTTCCCGCAATTTGGTATAAGCCTTCGAGGGGCCCGGTCCAGGAACGGGCGCATTGTAGCGCATCGGACCGGCAGGCTGCGGATCGGCTGTCAGGCCGACCGGCAAGCGAGTACGGTCCGCGCCAGTCGCGGCGCCGCATACGGGGGGAGCGGATTTTGTCCGAACAAGATCAGAATGCGGAGACGCGCCGCGCATTCTTTCGCATCGATGACCAGGTGCTGCTGGGCGTGCGCCCGGTCGATGCGGCGGAAGCGGCGGAACTGGCCGGGCAGATCAATGAGCGGATGACGGACCGCAAGGTGCCGGACCGCTTCGCCGTGACGACCAGCTTCGCCGTCAATTCGCGCGCCATGGCGCGGCTGCTGCATGGCATATCGACCGACTCACCCGACGTCGCGCGCTACCTGAAGATGATGGATCAGAAGCTCAACCAACTGGCGCGGTTGTTCGTGCTGGACGAGGTCGAAACGGGCGACTACCCACAGCTCGAGGTCAATATCAGTGCCGGCGGCCTGGTGTTCCCATCGCGGGTGGCGTTCGCGCCAGAGAGTCTGCTGGAGGCGCGGATTGTCCTGCTACCGAACCTGACCGGCATCCTGACCGTCGCCCGGGTCGTCTATTGCGATGCCGCGGGCGAGGCGGGCGATCTCCCCTGGCGGGTGACCATCGAGTACCTGCATATCCGGGAATCCGACCGCGACCTGCTGGTCAGCCACATCATGCTCCGCGAGACCGAGATGTTGCGGCGGCAGCGTGGTGAGGGCGAGGAGTGACCGCACGCACCGCGCGCGGTTGATGCGTCGCTGGAAAAAAAGCCCCGCCGGGTGGCGGGGCGAACCTGAAAAGCCAGCGATGCGTCTCGCCAACAACTTCAGGTGGAGGAGTCGTTCCCAACCAGTTCCCTTGGTCGTCTATGTACTATACATAGTCCAGCGCGGGGGCTTTGGCAACATCAATCGGTTCCAGTGGATATAGCAAACCCGATCCACATCAAGTTTCCATGCTTCAGGCGACCGAGACCTTGCGTTCGGCCTTGCCGAACCGCAGTTGCTCGCCCTCCACACCAATCTCGATCATATCCCCGGGACCGAACTTGCCGCTCAGGATCGCCTGCGCCAGCGGGTTTTCCAGTTGCTGCTGGATGGCCCGCTTGAGCGGACGCGCACCGTAGACCGGATCGAACCCGGCCTCGCCGAGCTTGTCGAGGGCGGCCTCGGTGATCGCCAAATCCATATCCCGATCCTGCAGGCGTTTGCGCAGGTAACCGATCTGGATGCCGGTGATGGCGCGGATCTGCGCGCGGCCGAGCGGATGGAACACCACCGCCTCGTCGATGCGGTTGATGAACTCGGGCCGGAAGTGCGAACCGACCACCTCCATCACCGCGCTCTTCATGCGCTGGTAATTTTCCTCGCCGGTCAGTTCCTGGATCAACTGCGAGCCCAGGTTCGAGGTCATGACGATCACGGTGTTGCGGAAATCCACGGTGCGGCCCTGGCCATCGGTTAGGCGACCATCGTCCAGCACCTGCAACAGCACGTTGAACACATCCGGGTGCGCCTTCTCGACCTCGTCGAGCAGGATCACCGAGTAGGGCTTGCGGCGCACCGCCTCGGTCAGGTAGCCGCCCTCCTCGTAGCCGACGTAGCCGGGCGGTGCGCCGATCAACCGGGCCACGGAATGCTTTTCCATGAACTCCGACATGTCGATGCGCACCATCGCCTCTTCGGTGTCGAAGAGGAATGCCGCGAGCGCCTTGGTCAATTCGGTCTTGCCGACGCCGGTGGGGCCCAGGAACAGGAACGAACCGCTCGGGCGATTCGGGTCTGACAGGCCGGCACGCGCGCGACGGATCGCATCCGAGACCGCCTTGACGGCCTCGGTCTGGCCGACCACGCGTTTGCCCAATTCCTCTTCCATGCGCAACAGCTTGTCGCGCTCGCCTTCGAGCATCTTGGATACCGGGATGCCGGTCCACTTCGAGACCACCTCGGCAATCTCTTCGTCGGTCACCTTGTTGCGCAACAGTTTCATATCCAGCATCTCGACCTGCGATGCCATGTCGAGCTGCTTTTCCAATTCCGGGATACGGCCGTACTGGAGCTCCGACATGCGCGCGAGGTCTCCGGCGCGGCGTGCCGTCTCGAGTTCGAGGCGGGAGCGCTCCAGTTCCTCCTTGACATGGGTGGTGCCCTGCAGAGCCGCCTTTTCCGCCTTCCAGATCTCATCGAGATCGGAGAACTCGCGTTCGAGTTTCTGTATCTCGTCCTCGAGCGCGTCGAAACGCTTCCTGGAGGCCTCGTCGGATTCCTTCTTCAGCGCCTCGCGTTCGATCTTCAATTGGATCAGCCGCCGTTCCAGACGGTCCATCTCCTCGGGCTTGGAATCGATTTCCATGCGGATGCGCGAGGCCGCCTCGTCCACCAGATCGATGGCCTTGTCGGGCAATTGGCGGTCGGTGATGTAACGATGCGAAAGCACGGCCGCGGCGACGATGGCCGGGTCGGTGATATCGACGCCGTGATGCACCTCGTAACGTTCCTTCAGTCCGCGCAGGATGGCGATGGTGTCCTCGACGCTCGGTTCGTCGACCAGCACCTTCTGGAAACGGCGCTCCAGTGCGGCATCCTTCTCGATGTACTTGCGGTATTCGTCCAGCGTGGTCGCGCCGATGCAGTGCAGCTCACCGCGCGCGAGCGCGGGCTTCAGCATGTTGCCGGCGTCCATGGCGCCCTCGGCCTTGCCGGCGCCGACCATGGTGTGCAGCTCGTCGATGAACAGGATGACCTGGCCTTCCTGCTTGGCGAGGTCGTTGAGCACGGCCTTGAGGCGTTCCTCGAATTCACCGCGGAATTTGGCGCCGGCGATCAACGCGCCCATGTCGAGGCTGAGCACGCGCTTGCCCTTTAGGCCTTCCGGTACCTCGCCGTTGATGATGCGCTGCGCGAGGCCTTCGACGATGGCGGTCTTGCCCACGCCGGGTTCGCCGATCAGCACCGGGTTGTTCTTGGTGCGG
>JBAYTM010000241.1:0-4629 GCA_041675685.1 Thiohalobacteraceae bacterium | reverse complement strand
GCCGCCCGCCGAGGTCGCGGCACAGTTGCGCGCCATCGAAGATGCCAACGGCCGGGTACGCGAAGGCGCGCGTTTTTCGGCACGCACACTTGACCTCGACCTGCTGCTTTACGACGACTTGGTTTTGGATCAGGGGCGATTGCAATTGCCGCGCGGGGAAATCACCAAGTACGCCTTCGTGCTGCGGCCTCTCGCAGAGATCGCGGGCGAACGTCGTCATCCTCTGAGTGGCAAGAGCTTCGCCGAGTTGTGGGCGGAATTTCCGCAGAGCGATGCGGCCATCCGGCCTGCCCGGTTTGCGCAAGCCTCCGAGTAGTCGATCGAACGCGCCTTGTCACTTGACGTCGCGCTCAGCGGCCGGCCGGAAAGCCCCGTCATGACCAAATCCCGCTCGCCCACGATACTGCCTCCCGGCTGGCCGGTGCCGGACGCGGCGGCCCTCGCCGTCAGTGAACGCCTGCTCCAATGCATACGCGCGGAAATCGCCCAGGCCGACGGGTTCCTGCCCTTTGCGCGTTACATGGAGCCGGCGCTGTATGCGCCCGGTCTCGGCTATTACAGTGCCGGCGCGCGCAAGTTCGGGACGCGGGGCGACTTCGTCACCGCGCCCGAGGTTTCGCCGCTGTTCTCCCGTTGTATTGCGCGCAGTTGCAGCGCGGTCCTTGCGCAACTCGGCGGCGGCGACCTGTTGGAGGTCGGCGCCGGCACCGGCCGGATGGCCGTCGATCTGCTGCGCGAACTGGAGACGCAGGCGCAGTTGCCGGGCCGTTACCTGATCCTGGAACGTTCCGGCGACCTGCGCGAGCGCCAACACGAATTGTTGCGGCGCGAGGTTCCACATCTGCTCGACCTGGTGCATTGGCTGGATGCGCCGCCCACGACGGCTTGGCGTGGCATGCTGGTTGCGAACGAAGTCCTGGATGCCTTGCCGGTGACCTTGTTCGGTTGGCGTCGCGGTGCCGTGGTGGAATATGGCGTGTCCTGGAAACACGACCGCATGGTGTGGCGCGAACGACCTGCCGAGCCGACGATGGCCGCGCGCGTGAACGGCTGGGCCGCGAGCTTCGACTGGAACGACGACTATCGTTCCGAATTCAACCCGTCGCTCGGCCCTTGGTTGGCGGGCCTGACCGAACGATTGGTGGTCGGCGCCGCGCTGTTCGTCGACTACGGCTATCCGCGCCGCGAGTACTATCACCACGAACGCGCGCGTGGCACACTCCTGGCCCATTATCGCCACCGGGCGCATGCCGATCCGCTGCTGCTGCCGGGCTTGCAGGACCTCACCGCGCATGTCGATTTCACCGCCGTCGCGGAGGCCGCGGATGCCCTCGGCCTGGCGGTCGGCGGCTTCAGCTCCCAGGCGCAGTATCTGCTGGATGTCGGCATCGAACAGTTGCTCGCCGACGCCATGCCGGCGCATCCAGACGGCGCGCAGAGCGATTATCTGCGGCTGGCCGCGCAGGCCAAGACGCTCCTGCTGCCCGGAGAAATGGGCGAGCGCTTCAAGGCGATACTGCTGCAACGCGGACTCGAGGGCCGGGTCCCGGGGTTCGGCGGACGCGACCTGCGCGGACGACTATAGCGGACAACGATAAACAATCAGGCGCGCGGGAGACGCGGGACGTCATGGAGCTGTTTCAGATCATCGTGCTGGCCCTATTGCAGGGGCTGACGGAGTTTTTGCCGATTTCCAGTTCGGCGCACCTCATCCTGGCGCCGCGCTTGCTGGGCTGGTCGGACCAGGGGCTGGCCTTCGACGTGGCCGTGCATGTCGGCACGCTGACTGCCGTGGTGCTGTACTTCCGCAAAGAGTTGCGGAGCATGCTGCGCGATTGGCTCCGCTCGCTGACCGGGCACGGCCAAACGCCGGACAGCCGACTGGCCTGGGCGGTGGGGCTCGGCACCATCCCGGTCGGTGTTGCCGGTCTATTGTTCGCGCAGATCATCGAGACGCAGCTTCGGTCGCCGCTGGTGATCGCGGCGACCACCCTGGTGTTCGGCCTGTTGCTTTGGTGGGCGGACGTTCAAGGACGACGCGTGCGTGACGAGCACAGCATCGGTTGGCGGGACGTCCTGGTCATCGGCATCGCCCAGGCCATTGCGCTGATCCCCGGGACCTCGCGCTCGGGAATCACCATGACGGCCGGCCTGATGATGGGATTGACGCGCGAAGCGGCGGCGCGTTTTTCGTTCCTGCTGTCTATCCCGGTGATCGTCCTTGCCGGCGGACTGGAGACGCGAAAACTTGTCGCCGCGGCCGCCCCGCCCGATTGGCAGGCCTTGGCCTGGGGAACCTTACTCTCCGCGCTCAGCGCCTATCTGTGTATCCATTACTTCCTCAAGGTGTTGAACCGCATGGGTATGTGGCCATTCGCCGTTTACCGCCTCGGCTTGGGCGCTCTCCTGCTGGTGCTGTTCCTTTAAGCGAATTGTCAGCCGCCTTAACAGTCGCGCAGAAGGCGCCTTCTGCTTAATCTCCATCTAAAACAGTGTGTTGCATCTAAATCGCTGCAAAGGTCAACGCGTGCCCTTGTCGGCTGGCCTAACGCCCGCGATTGGCAGACCGCCTCAGAAAACCGCTACCGCGTTGAACAACAAGGAAATAACGAGCCATGGCATGGAATCTGCTTTATTTAGAGAACGCTAATATAGTTAATTTCGCTTCTTTGGGATTCGCCGGACAAGACCGTGGTTATACGTTGCCATCATCTGGGGTTGATCGCCGGGCTCGCGCTCGTACTGAGCGTGTCCGCCTCGGAATGGACCACCTCGGTGCCCGAAACCGCGCCGGGTGGCCAGGCGGCCGTCGAACAGGTCGCCACGCCCGTGTCGCCCGTCCCCTCGCCGGTGTTGTTCCTGGCCGGAGGCCTGTTGGCCCTGGCCGCCATGGTGCGTTGGCGCCAGCATCTGCGTCGCTGAGCGGCGCTGCTTTCCCCGTCTCCTCCTGCTCAGTCTCCGCGCGCCTGATCCACCGTCTGCGGAAACCCTGTTCTTGCCCCCTTGATTGCTTCCAGGCGCAACGCGCGTAAGCGCTTGCCAAAGGCGTCCCCCTGCAGGCCTTCCGCCTGCAGCGATTTCGTGTCCACCCGACGGGCCGCGTCGAACACCGCCCGGAACAGCTCGGCCTGGGGATAGGGCCGCTGCTCGAAGCCGGTGCGGCCGCGGCTGTCGGCCTCGCAAGCCAGCAGGAATTCCTCCAGCCGTTGCGGCTGTCGCCAAGCATCGAGATTGGTCAAGGTATCCAGCAGGGTGCTCGCCCGAAGCTCGAAGGCGCGATGACAGTGGCTGTGATAGCGCGCCACCTTCAACGCCAGATCGCGAAAATCGTTGGGTACCCGCAAGCGCTTGCAGAGCGCGTCGACCAACCCGGCGCTGCGCTGCTCGTGGCCGATATGGCGGGGCAGGACATCGGCCGGCGTCTCACCCTTGCCCAGGTCATGCACCAGGGCGGCGAAGCGAACTTTCGGATCCGTCGACAGACGTGCCGCTTGATCGAGCACCATCAGGCAATGTTCGCCGGTGTCGACTTCCGGGTGGTGATGCGCGGGCTGCGGCACACCGAACAGGCGCGCCAGCTCGGGAAAGATCACGGCCAGCGCGCCGCAGCGGTGCAAAACCTCGAAGTAACGTCGAGGCTGGTCCTCGTTCAAGGCCTTGAGCGTTTCCGCCCAGACCCGCTCGGCGACGAGGTGATCGACCTCGCCATTGGCGACCATGCGCTGCATGAGGGCGTGGGTGCCGTGCGCAACTTTGAATCCCCAGCGCGCGAAGCGGGCCGCGAACCGCGCCACCCGCAGGATGCGCACCGGGTCCTCGACGAAGGCGGGTGAAACGTGCCGCAGCAGGCCCTGGTCGAGGTCTTCACGCCCGTTGAATGGATCGATCAAGACCCCGTCGGCCGCTTCGGCTATCGCATTGATGGTGAGATCGCGACGCTTGAGATCCTCTTCCAGCGTCACGTCGTGGCTGGCATGGACCAGGAAGCCCTTATAGCCTGGCGCAGTTTTGCGCTCGGTACGCGCCAACGCGTATTCCTCGTGGGTCTCCGGGTGCAGGAAGACCGGAAAGTCCTTGCCGACCGGACGATAACCGAGTCGAACCATCTCTTCCGGTGTCGCGCCGACCACGACCCAGTCGCGCTCCTTGACCGGCAATCCAAGCAGTTTGTCGCGTACGGCGCCGCCGACGAGATAAATGTCCATGGTCTGTTTGGTCAGTGATGTTTTGGCTGATTAAGCACGAAGGCCACAAAGTAAAAGCGAGGACTGGAGCAAACGCAAAGGACTGAACGCGCTGCAAGCGGTGCAATCACCCGTCTTTTTCAATCGGTACTAATAACGGGTTTCCTTTCTGTCCTTTGTGGTTAGTGGCAAAAAGCAGGCGACGCATCTCAGCCGCGCCGCGCCGCCCGGCGCAGGCCCTGATAGCGTCCGCGCGAGGAGCGCTGCGCAAGATAGCCCGGTACGACCGATTCGACCGACGTGGGCGTAATGCCGAGGACGGAAAGATAGTTGTGCGGGCAGACGCTGTCTTTCTGCAGTGACCAGTAGTTGTCCCGGCTGAAGGGTTTGCCGGGCGCGTACTCCAGGATGCGCGCCTGTGCGCGGGACAAGGAATCGCTCAACT
>JBAYTM010000240.1:0-4633 GCA_041675685.1 Thiohalobacteraceae bacterium | reverse complement strand
TCTTCTTGCCGTCCGGGAAGATGACATGATCGACCTGCGGCTTGATCTCTTCCCACTGGTATTTCTCCAGCGAGGCGATCTCGATCTCCGAATCGAAGTGACCGATGTTGCAGACGATGGCCTCGTTCTTCATGGCGGCCATGTGATCGTGCACGATGACATTCTCGTTGCCGGTCGTGGTGACGAAGATATCGCCCTGCTTGCAGGCCTCGTCCATGGTGACCACGCGATAGCCTTCCATCGCCGCCTGCAGCGCGCAGATCGGATCGATCTCGGTGACCCAGGTGGTCGCGCCCATGCCGCGGAAGGCCTGCGCGCAGCCCTTGCCGACGTCGCCGTAGCCGAGCACGACGCAGATCTTGCCCGCGATCATGACGTCGGTCGCGCGCTTGATGCCGTCGATCAGTGATTCGCGGCAGCCATAGAGGTTGTCGAACTTGCTCTTGGTGACCGAGTCGTTGACGTTCATCGCCGGCCACAGCAGTTCGCCGCGCTCCTGCATCTGATACAGGCGATGCACGCCGGTGGTGGTCTCTTCGGTCACGCCCTTGATGCCCTTGCCGATCTCCGTCCACTTTTTGGGATTGGCGGCCACACTCTTCTTGAGCAGATTGAGGAACACCTTCCATTCTTCGTTGGCGGTCGCGCTGGCATCCGGCACCTTGCCGATGGCCTCGAACTCGACCCCTTTGTGGATGAGCATGGTGGCGTCGCCGCCATCATCCAGGATCATGTTGGGGCCTTGACCGTCGGGCCAGGTCAGGGCCTGCTCCGTACACCACCAGTATTCCTCCAGCGTCTCGCCCTTCCAGGCGTACACCGGGATGCCGGCGGCGGCGATGGCGGCGGCGGCATGATCCTGGGTGGAGAAGATGTTGCACGATGCCCAACGCACCTCGGCGCCGAGCTCGACCAGCGTCTCGATGAGCACGGCGGTCTGAATGGTCATATGCAACGAGCCGGAGATGCGCGCGCCCTTGAGCGGTTGTTGCGCACCGAATTCCTCGCGCAGCGCCATGAGCCCGGGCATTTCGGTCTCGGCAATGGCGATTTCCTTGCGACCCCAGGGGGCCTCGTTGATATCTGCGACCTTGTAATCGCTGAACTGCGGTTCGGTAACTGCGTTCATGTAAATGACTCCTTACAGAACGAGCGCCGTTGTGAATGGCCTCTGTTCCGAGCCTGGCAGGGTCGAGCCCTGTTGCAACGCTCCTCGGATAGAGGGTGGGTGAAAACCGGAAAATTCGAAATTCAAAATACTTAACACGAAGGCATAAGGCGCACAAAGGAAAAGCAATTAACGATCATATGCAAAAAGACAAATTCCCGTTACCTGCCGCAGTTCGGGCAGTGGCTATTCATCTTACATTCGTTTAGGTCGTTCCTTCGCGCGCCTTATGCGCCTTCGTGTTGAACGCTTTTCTGCCAATCCATCAAAAGGCTAGAGCGCAGCGCCTTCGCGCTGACGGCTCTTGTCCAGTCCTGCCCCCTCGCGCAGCATGTCGGCGCGGTCGGTACGTTCCCAGGGCAGATCGATGTCTTCGCGACCGAAGTGACCGTAGCTCGCCGTCTGGCGGTAGATCGGCCGCAGCAGGTCGAGCATGGTGATGATGCCCCAGGGGCGCAGATCGAAATGCTCGCGCACCAGTTTGACGATCAGCGCGTCGTCGACGGCGCTGGTGCCGAAGGTCTCGATGCTGATCGAGGTCGGCTCGGCCACGCCGATCGCATAGGACACCTGGATCTCGCAGCGCTCGGCCAGGCCGGCGGCGACGATGTTCTTTGCCACGTAGCGACCGGCATAGGCCGCCGAACGGTCCACCTTGGACGGATCCTTGCCGGAAAACGCGCCGCCGCCGTGGCGGGCCATGCCGCCGTAGGTGTCGACGATGATCTTGCGGCCGGTCAGGCCGCAGTCGCCCATCGGCCCGCCGATCACGAACTTGCCGGTCGGGTTGATGTGGATCTGGGTGTCCTTGTGCAGCCACTCGGCCGGCAGGACCGGCTTGATGATCATGTCCATCACGGCGTCGCGGAGATTCTTGTCGCTGATGTCCGGCGCATGCTGGGTCGACAGCACCACGGCATCGCAGGCCACCGGGCGGCCGTTCTCGTAGCGGAAGGTCACCTGGGATTTCGCATCCGGGCGCAGCCAGGGCAGCTCGCCGTTCTTGCGGACTTCGGCCTGACGGCGCACCAGCCGGTGCGCGAAATTGATCGGCGCGGGCATCAACACATCGGTCTCGCTGGTCGCGTAGCCGAACATCAGGCCCTGGTCGCCGGCGCCCTGATTCTCGCGGTCGCCGCGGTCGACACCCTGATTGATGTCCGGCGACTGTTGCCCCAGGGCGTTGAGCATGGCGCAGGTGGTGCCGTCGAAACCGATGTCGGAACTGGTGTAACCGATATCGCAGACCACGTCGCGTACGATCTTTTCGTACTCTATCCCCTTGGCCTGGGTCGTGATCTCACCTGCCAGCACCACCATCCCGGTCTTGGTCAATGTCTCGCAGGCGACGCGCGCATGCGGGTCCTGGTCGATAATGGCGTCCAGGATGGCGTCCGAGATCTGGTCCGCCATCTTGTCGGGATGGCCTTCGGACACGGACTCGGAGGTGAACAGGTAATCTCGGCTCATGCGTAGCGGGCCCCCAGGGCAAAAGGAAGGTGTTCGGAAGCGCGTAAGTGTACCGGGATCCGCCCGCGGGTGCGAGTCCACAGGCTGCGCGCGGGAACTTCAAGAATAGTTCGTTTTATACTCCTTGGGTTATTCCCAGCTCATCGGATCAGGAGTCAATATATGGTCAGTCTCGAAACGCCCGTCTGCGATTTCGGCCGCCCGGCGCCCGATTTCGCCTTGCCAGGCGTCGACGGCAAGGTCTGGACGCGGGACGTCTGCCGCGGCGAAAAGGGCCTGTTGGTCATGTTCATCTGCAATCACTGTCCGTACGTGAAGGCGGTGCTGGATCGCATCCTGCGCGACGCCCGCGACCTGCAGGCGCAGGGTCTGAATAGTGTCGCCATCATGTCCAATGACCCGAGCGACTATCCCGAGGATTCCTTCGCCAATATGCAGCGTATCGCGCAGCAGATGGATTTCCCCTTCCCCTACCTGCTCGACGAGACCCAGGAGGTCGCCAAGGCCTACGGTGCCGTCTGCACGCCGGATTTCTTCGGCTACAACGCCGATCTGGAACTCCAGTACCGTGGACGCCTGGATGCCAGCCGCAAGCAGGCCGCGCCGGACGATGTGCGCCGTGATCTGTTCGAGGCCATGCAGCAGGTGATCCGCACCGGGCAGGGCCCGACGGAGCAGATCCCGAGCATGGGCTGTTCCATCAAATGGAAAGGCGCCGCCTGAGGCGGCCGCGCGATGGCGGGCGACGAACGCTTTTATCGGGACGTCCCCATCGAGGTGCGGCCGGCGCGTTTGCCGGCCGAGCTCTACAACCTGACACGCCGGCTGCTGGCGCGCGGCGGCGCCGACTGCCTGTTCGTGCCGATCCGCAGCATCCAGTATATGGCCGTCATCGACGCCGAAGAGGTCATCTTCGTGGATCGCGAGGTCAAGCGGCTCATCGAACTCGCCTGGCGCAGCTTCCGGCCACAAGCGCGCGCGGCCCTCACCGACCCGGTGCCCTATGAACAGCATCTCTATCTCGACAAGGCCCGAGCGACGCTGGTCAATCTTCAAGGTGAATTTCTCAAGGCCTTGATTGTCATGGACCAGCGCACCGGCGCGGCGCTGCGGTCCGGGGCCGGTTCGCAGGTGTTGCCGTTTCCGGGCGGGCGGAATAAATAGCCAATAAATAATCGACATGCACGGATAAATTGTGCGCATGGCAAACGCGATCATAGATTGATCGCTGCCGTCCGCCACCCGGGTCCGGTATTGCCCCACGTCCACATCTAAGGGAGAATACCGCGCTTGTTTCGGTCCGCTGGCAGGCGTGGGCCGTCCGGCGCCGGGCGTTGGCAAACCGGTGTTGGCTTTTCAAAAACAGATACCGGACGTTTGCGAATCCCATCGGCCTCTGCGTATCAGCCAAGGGGCGGGTGGACTTTCACTGAAGACAGCGGGCACCAGCGCCGCATACGCGGACGGATCCCTGCTGCAATGGCACTTGAACCCCTCGCTTTCCTGTGTGGGCACAGGACAGGCGCGTCGAAGAGCGTCGCGATCGAACCGCGGCACCGGGTGAGAAGGTCGCCGGAATATACAGCTTGCCGTGACTCCCGCCCCGGGGCGAAGAAGCGACGAGCGGCCGTTCAAAATTATTAACAGGAGAGAGCAATGCCCTCGCGCAAAGAACTAGCCAATGCCATCCGTGCGCTTTCCATGGATGCCGTTCAGAAGGCCAAATCGGGTCACCCCGGCGCCCCCATGGGCATGGCGGACATCGCCGAAGTGCTCTGGAACGACTTCCTCAAGCACAACCCGAAGAATCCCAAATGGCCGGACCGCGACCGTTTCGTGCTCTCCAACGGGCACGGCTCCATGCTGATCTACTCGCTCCTGCACCTGACCGGCTACGACCTGCCGATGGACGAGCTGAAGAACTTCCGTCAGCTCCATTCCAAGACCCCCGGTCACCCCGAATACGGCTACGCCCCCGGCGTCGAGACCACCACC
>JBAYTM010000239.1:0-4640 GCA_041675685.1 Thiohalobacteraceae bacterium | reverse complement strand
GATCCCGGTCGTAGCGTGGCCTGGCCGCCACTGATGGCGCGCATGGCCTGCCGGTCAAGTTCGATATTTACGGGTAGATCTTTGATAACGATGCTCGCCATGTGTCTTCTCCGCGAAAGTGCCGTCGCCGACGCGTATAGGCGAAGTTACGGGCTCGTGGTTCGGGGTTCCGCCTGGGCGGGTGCGCGCCGTTTCATTATAGCTTTGCGAGATACGCCCTGACTGGCGCGCCGCGCTATTGTCCGGCCATGAACAGGCAATCGACAACGATTAATCGATTTTATGAATCGAGTTTCCGTTGTCGCCGACCAGGGGCGCCCGGCGTTGTGCTCGTGATTGACCTTCAAACGCGCGTCACAAACATCAAATCGCCCATCCATGTACTACATTTCATTAGAGCACCGGAGCAAGCCTCTGCGTTCTCGGCAGGCGAGGGCGGCGCACAGCAAAAAATCACCCGCCGCAGACGACACCCGCACAGCAGAAGTCGAGGAGATGGGATCGGCAGGGCCTCCTGGCGCGACAACGTCAGGCGATATGCATGCTCGGGAGGAATGTGGGCTATGAGCTATCGTTGGTGGTCATCCTGTCGAACGACCGCTGGGATACGGCGTAGCATCAATGAAGACGCCTACCTCAACCTGGATGCCATCGGCCTGTGGGTCGTCGCCGACGGGATGGGCGGGCATGCGCGCGGCGATGTCGCAAGCAGTATCGTGATAGACGCCGTGCGGGACATGGGAAAATGCAGGTCCATGGACGACTTCGTCATGGAGGTCAGGCGTCGTCTGAACTGGGCCAACCGCATCATGCGCGAAGAAGCGCTGCATGCCGGCTCCGGACTGGTAATGGGCAGCACGGTGGTCGCCCTTCTGGTCTACAAGCGCGAATGGCGATGCCTCTGGGCGGGCGACAGCCGTGCCTACCTTTTGCGCGACGGCCAGCTGGCGCAGATCACACACGACCACAGCGTCACCCAGGAGATGATCGACAGCGGTCAGCTGAGCGCCGCCGAGGCCGCTTCACACCCGGCGGCGAACCGCATCACGCGGGCCGTCGGCGCCCAGCCGCATCTGCTGCTGGAGGAATTCAACGGCGTGCTTCGGGACGGCGACACCATCCTGCTTTGCAGCGATGGACTCACCAAGGAAGTCGACGACGACGAGCTTGCCAGCGTGCTGGACAATTTCGATTGCGAAGAGGCCAGCCGCGAGCTGGTCGACCTGACACTCGAGCGCGGTGCGCGGGACAATGTCACCGTCGCCGTGATTCAGTTCGAAGCAACCACCGGGTTCAGTGAACGCAAACCCGATGACACGGTCGTCAACTACGGTCTTACGGCGAATTCGCGGCAGACCGCTGCACGGCGCCCGGTCAATGCGCGCGCCGCGGGCATGGGTCCGCAAGCGGGCGGGGTGTAGAGGGATATGGTCAGTCTGGCGCATGCGTTGCGATCTTTTCACAGCGGGGCCCTCTCGCGTGATGCCCTGTTTGCCGAAATCGACCGTATCCTCGAGGGCGGGCGTGCCAGCAGGAACTGGTTGTTGGAAACGCTCGACCGGGAAAACACCCAGGTGCCGCTGCCGCCGGATGTTCACAATGCCGTGCGCGCCAGAATCGAACGCGCCGAGAATCGCGGGCACGACGCGCACAACACGTCGTCGCAGGACACCGCCGGCGAGTTTGTGGATCCGGACGAAAGCTTTACGCGCCTGGCGACGAATCTGCCTTTCGAGGGGCCGACGGCGACGGAAATCGCCGACGGCCTGCGCCCGCTCGCGCGATCGAAAGACCGACATGCAGCACTGCTTTCTCCGGGCGACGACCTCGTCAAGGGCACGGGCGACGTCCTCAACGGGCGTTTCATTCTCGAGGAGCGCATCGGCGCCGGCGGCATGAGTTCCGTGTACAAGGCGCTGGATCGCCGGCGCCTGGAGGCCAACGACCGCAACCCGTACGTCGCCGTCAAGGTCCTCAACGTGGAGTTCCGGGCACGCCCGGATTCATTGATCGCGTTGCAACGCGAGGCCAAGAAATCGCAAAGTCTGGCGCATCCGAACATCGTGCGCGTATACGATTTCGACCGCGACGGCACGACCGTGTACATGACCATGGAGTATCTCGCCGGAGAGCCGCTGGCGAAGCGTCTCCGCGCGCCGAACTTCACGGGTATGGACCCGACCGACGCGATGCGTATTCTCGAGGCGATGGCCAACGCACTGGCCTTCGCGCATGACAACTGCATCGTGCACGCCGATTTCAAGCCGGGCAACGTCATCCTGACGACCAGCGGTCAGGTGAAGGTGATCGACTGCGGCATCGCGCGCGCGTTCCAACGGCCGGACGCGACGGACCAGGAAATGACGCGCTTCGACCCCGGCTCGCTGGGCGCGCTCACGCCGACCTACGCCAGTCCCGAGATGCTCGAACACCAGGAGCCGGACCCGCGCGACGATATCTACGCGCTCGCCTGCATAACCTATGAAATGCTCACCGGCCGTCACCCGTTCGGCCGCATGATGGCGACCGAGGCGCGCGACGGCGGGCTGGTGCTGGAGCGCCGGCCGAAACTGAGCCGCCGACAATACCGCGCCCTGAAATCGGCGCTCGCCTTCGATCGGCAGAAGCGCACGCCGACCGTCAGGCAGTTCCTCAGCGATATCCGTCCCGAACCCAGACTGTCCGGGTCGTTCGCGCTATACAAAGTCGGCAGGGTCGCGGCCGCGCTCGTCGTCGCGGGGGCGGGGGCCTATTATCTGACCGGCGTCATGCATCAAACCGATGCGCCCAGCAGCGTTGGCGCCGGCAGCGCCGCACCCATGATCGGTTCGCAGATAAAGAGCGTGGAGCTTGCCGGCCTGGAGCAACCCGAGGAACCGCCTGCCACAAAGCCGCCGGCCGCCGCTGCCGCGAAAACCAAGCCCGCTGCGGCAGCGGTTGCGGCGAGCACGCCGGCGGCAGGGGAAACCTTGGCCGCGGTCACGAAGCCGCCGCCGGTCCCGGATGTCGCGTCGGTCAGATCGCTGCTTCAGGGGATTCCCTGCTCGGCGATCGATGTCTCGGTCAGCAATGGGGCGGTTGCGCTGCGCGGTTTTCTGTCGGACGGCTATGGCGCGAAACGACTCGAACAGAACCTCAAGGCGTTGCGCGGCGTGAAGAGCGTCGTGACCGATCTGGTCGGCGTCAGCGCGGACAAATGCCCGATCATCGATCTGTACGCGCCGTACTGGATAAAAAACCGCGGATTGGAACGCAGCGCGAGCATCAAGATCCGCAGTCGCGACGCCGCGATCTTCGAGGGTGAACCACTGGTCGTGGATATCAGCACGCCTGCCTACGAGTCTTACGTCAACGTCGATTACTACGCGCTCGACGGGACCGTTGTGCACATGGTTCCCAACCCGCATCTCAGGAACAATCAGGCGCCGGCGAATTACCGGGCCACCCTGGGCGATCTCGGAGAGTGGAAGGCTTCCGCGCCGTTCGGATCGGAGATGGTGGTATTGCTGATTACGCCGCGGCCATTGTTCGATGTGCAGCGCGGTGAGTACGAAAACGAGCGCGACTACCTGGCGGCGCTGGATCAGCGGCTCGAGCGCATCGCCAAGGAGTCCGGGAAGCAGCAGGTGGCCGCGGACTTCGTGATGATCGACACCAAGCCGAAGCCGGCAACGGAGCGGCGGCGAAACTGATCGCCGCACCTTGCGGGTGGGTCATGGACAGCTCGGATCCGGGTGGTTACCGGACGGACAGCCACCGAAGGGTTGTGCGACGCGGGTTCACTCCAGCGTCCTGGCGACGCGGAATCCGTTCATGAGATAGCGCACAGCGGTATCGTATTTGAACCGGCTTGCGGAGTGCACGTAGGTCGCATCGTCTCGCCAGGAGCCGCCGCGGATCACGTGTTCGCGACAGTCGGCGCGCTCGCGGCTGCTGCCGTCGGTCGGCGCGCCGTCGTGCGATTTGTGCCAGCAATCGGCGACCCACTCCCAGACGCCGCCGTTCATGCCGTGCAGACCGAACGGATTGGCTGGAAAAGCGCCGACCTCGCCAGGCTGCTCCTGCGTCCAGGGGCCGCCGCAATTCTTGCAGTTCGCGCGCCCCGTACCCACTTCATCGCCCCACCAGAACCGCGAACGCGTGCCGGCACGCGACGCGTATTCCCATTCCGCTTCGGTCGGCAGGCGGTAACTTTGTTTGGTGACGCCGCTCAGCCAGCGCGTGTACTGCCGGGCGTCGTTCCAGCTCAGGTCGCGTACCGGCGAATCGTCGGACGGTCCCGAGGTTTCCGCGTCGAAGCTGCAGTGCCCGGCCGCGACACAGGCCTTCCACTGGCCGGTGGTGACCTCGTACTTGCCGATCGCGAACGGCCGCTCGATGGAGACCTTGTGGGCGGGCCGTTCACTGCGATCGCCGCGGTCGTCGCCCATGGTGTAGCTGCCAGCCGGAAGCATCACCATCACCGGACAGGTGGGACAATCCTGAAGGGTCTCCGTGCTGCTTGCGGACGCTGGTGTCGGTGTCGGCGGTTTGGCGAGGGCCGGCGCAGGCGCACGCGCCTTGGGACGCGAGGTTTCCGCGACTGGTGGCGCGGAAGGCGCGGTCTTGACCAGAAGCTCTGCGTACACATACGCCGTGTC
>JBAYTM010000238.1:0-4646 GCA_041675685.1 Thiohalobacteraceae bacterium | reverse complement strand
GTGGCGATGACGCCGTCGGCGATGGCGGCGAGCGTCACCAGCGCGCGTTCCTTCTCGGCATTCAGTTCGGCCTGGGCGGCCTTGAGCCGGGTGATGTCGTGACTGGTACCCTCGATACCGGCGATGGCCCCGGCGTCGTCGCGGAAGTACTGCGCATTCTTCGAGACCCAGACCTCGGTGCCGTCCTTGCGGCGCATGCGCGCCTCGAAGCCGCGGATGGCGCCGCCGGAGCGTTCCAGCAGCAACATGAACCGCTCCAGATCGGCGTGCTCGACGAACACGTCGGCAATCGTCAGGCCGACGACCTCGTCGGCGGTATAGCCGAGCAGGTCCAGGACCGAAGGCGAGGCCGTAATCACCTTGCCGTGCAGGTCCACGCGGAAGTACAGATCCTGCATGTTCTCGAGGATGCGCGAGAGTTCGCGGCGCGAGGAACGGATGCGTTGTTCGGCGCGGCGGCGCTCGTCGATTTCCTCGCGCAGTTCGCGGTTCAGGGCGTCGGCCTCGTCCTTCGACTGGCTCAGTGTCTGCGCGAGCGCCTCCTTTTCCAGGCCGAGCCGCAGCGACCGTTCGATGGAGCGTTGCATGACCATCGCCGAAACCGCCAGCACCGCCATGAACATCAGCACCACGAAGCCCATCATCTGTTGCAGCTTGTCGCCGCTGGCGATCAGATGCAGGCCGAAGGGCGCGAGTGCAGGCACGATGAAGGCCTGCGGCAGACCGGGCAGCGCCGCATAGCTGACCGCGGCGCCGGCGCCGAGCCCGGTCACGCCGACCACCAGGAAGGCTTGATGGGCGATGGAGTTTTCGGGCAACAGCAGCAGCCCGGCGACACCCCACAGCAGACCGCTGAGCAGGGCGCCGAGCAGGTACCAGAGATCCCAGGGGTGCCGGTCGGCGGTACGCACGACGTGGTTGCGATGGATGCGCACCAGCGTGAAACGCAGGACGTAGACCAGGCCGCTGACCCCGAGCCAGCTCCACAGCAATTGCGGCGGGGCCGAACCGTAGAGCACGTAGACGAAGAACAGCAGCGCCGCACCCGCGCCGATCAGAGTTGGCGTAGCCTGCTGATAAAGCAGCTCGATTTGCGCGAGGCGCAGGCGTTCGTCGATAGCCTGCGGGGCGGCCGGCGGGGCACCGGTCGTCGAGGTTGCCGGTGTCGATCGTTCGGCGGGGACGGACATATCTGGCGGTGTTTCCTTATGGCGTCTAAAACGGATAGTGCATCCGACACCACTTGAACCGCAAGGTTTCAATGTTGCAGGGCGCTGGGCGTTACGCGGGAACGCACAGCTATTATGGAAACGCCCTGCAGGGACGAGGTGCTAGGTGCTAGGTGCTAGGTGCTAGGTGCTAGGCGTAGGAAGGATCAAAGGTTTGCCTCGGCCCTGGCACCTAGACCCTAGCACCTGTATCAACGATGCCGACGGCGCGCGGCGATACGCAGCCGCAGTGCGTTGAGTTTGATGAAGCCTTCGGCGTCCTTCTGATCGTAGGCGCCGGCGTCGTCCTCGAAGGTGGCGATCTTCTCGTCGAACAGGCTGTCGGTCGCCGACTTGCGGCCGGAGACGTAGGCGTTGCCCTTGTAGAGCTTCATGCGTACGAAGCCGTTCACGGTCTCCTGCGACGCGTCGATCATCTCCTGCAGCATGCGGCGCTCGGGGCTCCACCAGTAGCCGTTATAAATCAGGCTGGCGTAGCGCGGCATCAGGTCGTCCTTGAGGTGTGCTACCTCGCGGTCGAGCGTCAGCGACTCGATGGCGCGGTGCGCCTTCAGCAGAATGGTGCCACCGGGCGTCTCGTAGGCGCCGCGCGACTTCATGCCAACGTAGCGGTTCTCGACGATGTCGGCGCGGCCGATGCCGTTGGCGCCGCCGAGCTTGTTGAGCAGTTCCAGCACCTGCGCCGGCGTCATCGGCTTGCCGTCGACGGCGACGACGTCGCCCCGCTTGAATTCGAGTTCGACATAGGTCGGCTGGTCCGGCGCCTTTTCGGGCGACACCGACCAGCGCCACATGTCTTCCTCGGGCTCTGCCCAGGGGTCTTCGAGGATGCCGCCCTCGTAGGAGATGTGCAGCAGATTCGCGTCCATCGAATACGGCGACTTCTTGCCCGCCTTGGCGAAGTCCACCGGGATCTGATGCTCCTTCGCATAGGCCATCAGCTTTTCGCGCGAGGTCAGGTCCCACTCGCGCCAGGGCGCGATGACCTTTACGTCCGGCTTCAACGCATAGGCGCCCAGTTCGAAGCGCACCTGATCATTGCCCTTGCCGGTCGCGCCGTGCGAGATCGCATCCGCGCCGGTCTCGTTGGCGATCTCCACCAGCCGCTTGGCGATCAGCGGCCGCGCGATGGAGGTACCGAGCAGGTATTCGCCCTCATAGATGGTATTGGCGCGGAACATCGGAAACACGAAATCGCGCACGTATTCCTCGCGCAGATCCTCGATATAGATCTCCTTCACGCCCATGGCCTTCGCCTTGGCGCGCGCCGGCTCGACCTCCTCGCCCTGACCGATGTCGGCGGTGAAAGTGACCACCTCGCAGCCGTACTGGTCCTGCAGCCACTTGAGGATGATGGAGGTATCGAGGCCGCCGGAGTAGGCGAGCACGACTTTGTTGATCTTCGACATAGCTGAAACCCTTTTTTGAACCGCCAAGGCACCAAGGCGCCAAGAAAGCCATGATTGAACCGCCAAGGCGCCAAGGCGCCAAGAAGGGCTGATGCAAAAACCGGGAAGCAAAAGATGGCGAAGAAGCGCCTACGGCGAAAATACAACGCGTTTTATGCCGTCACGCAAGACTCGCACATTGAAGTTGATCAACAAACCGATGCGTTTCCGGGTCGCCTTGAGGTAAGAAAGTACCTGCGCGTGATGAATCGGAAGCAAATGATCGACCGTCTTCAACTCCACAACCAGTCTACCGGCCACTAACAGATCCAAGCGACCGTCGCCAACCGCCTTTCCCTTGTATTCGATGTTTATCGGCGTCTGCCTATCACAACCGATGCCCTGAATCGAAAGCTCGATAGCCAGCGCCTCTTCGTAAACCGACTCGAGATACCCCGGCCCTAGAATTCTGTGTACCTCGATTGCCGCGCCTATGACCTTGTGGGCAAGCGCATCCAACTCGCTGCTCGGTTCCATACGCACCTCCGTGTGCGGGAAATCCTGAACATTGAACCGCCAAGGCGCAAAGATCTTTGCTAACCGCCAAGACGCCAAGGCGCCAAGAATGCCTAATGAAAAAAAAGAATTGCCTTTACATCAATCCTTTCTTGGCGCCTTGGCGGTTCAACTCATCTTTTCTTGGCGTCTTGGCGCCTTGGCGGTTCAATAATGGCTTTCTTGGCGCCTTGGCGGTTCAACTCGCCTTCCTTCGCGCCTTGGCGGTTCAAACGAAATTTAGTGGCCTTTGACCTTGGCCGACCGCCGTAACCGCGATGCCAGCCGCCGCGCCAGATCGCCGAACAGTTCGGTCTGCGTTGGGTGCGGATGAATCGCGTTGCCGACCTGGGTCAGCGTCATGCCCGCCGAGACCATCATCACGGCTTCGCCGATGAGCGTGTCGGCGTGGTCGGCCAGGAAGTGCACGCCGACGATACGCTGGGTAGCCTTGTCGGCGACCAGCTTGATCATGCCGTGGGTCTCGTGGTTGATCATCGCCTTGGCGTCGATGTTCATCGGCACTTTGACTTCCACGGCGTCGATGCCGCGGGCCTTGGCCTGCTCTACCGAAAGGCCGACGAAGGCGGCCTCGGGGCGGGTGAAGATCACGCCGCAGTCCTTGTCCTGATCGTACTTGAGAGCTTCGCCCCCGCCCTCACCAAGTATCGCGGCGGCGGCGACGCGGCCCTGCTGCGCGGCGGTATGCGCGAGCATATAACCGCCGATGACGTCGCCGATGGCGAAGATGTGCGCGACGTTGGTACGGCAGCGCGCATCGGCCTTGATGATGGAGCGTTCGCTGGCGACGCCGGCCTTCTCGAGACCCAGACCGTCCAGCACCGGACGCTTGCCGGTCGCCATGATCACGTAGTCGGCCTTGAGCGTATGCGATTTGCCGTCGACGTCGGTGTACTGCGCGCTGACCGCACCGGGCTTGCCGCTGATCTTGGCGAGCTTCACGCCGGTGTGCACGCTCAGGTTCGGGTCCTCGTTGAGGATCGCGGCCAGGTTCTTCGCGATCTCCGGTTCGACCTCGGCGAGGATGCGTTCCTGCGCCTCGAGCAGAGTCACTTCGGCGCCGAAGTCCTGGAAGATCTGCGCCATCTCCACGCCGATGGCGCCGCCGCCGACGACGACGAGTTTCTTCGGCGGTTGTTTCAGACCCCAGACCGTATCCGAGGTCAGCACAGCGCCGCTCTTCAGACCTTGCTGGGCGCCGTCGATCGGCGGCACGAAGGGCGGCGCGCCGGTGGCGATCACCGCGCAACCGAAGCTGACCGTTTTCCCTTGCGGCTTCTTACCGGGCTCGGCGCGGGTGTGCGGATCGGTCTGGTTGCCCGATACGTCGATCTGCACATGATGGTCGTCGACGAGCCGGCCGAAGCCCTGGATGTAGTCGATCTTCACACCCTTGTCGGTCTTCAGCGCCATGTCGCCGCGCGTCTCCAGCACGTTGCGGCGATGCGCCTCG
>JBAYTM010000237.1:0-4647 GCA_041675685.1 Thiohalobacteraceae bacterium | reverse complement strand
CGCCGGCCGCGCTTGCCGAAGTCCAGCAACGGGTCGACGCGCGTCTGGCGCAGCTGACCGCGGAATTGACTTCGTTGCTCGGTGCGGAAACGGGCGTCGACGAGCGCGCGCTGCACACCGTGCAGCAGATGCAGTTTTTTCGCAAGCTGGCGCATGAATGCGACGAGCTCGAAGCCGAATTGGAATAGGAGATTCAGATGCAAGAGGCAAGAGACAAGAGGCCAGTAAAAACCGTGCTCCGGGGTTACTTGCCTCTTGTCTCTTGCCTCTTGTCTCTTTAAGACAAATGGCCTTACTGCAGATCTCCGAGCCCGGCCAGGCGACCGCCCCGCACCAGCATCGGCTGGCAGCCGGGATCGACCTCGGCACCACCAACTCGCTGGTGGCCACTGTGCGCAGCGGTCAGGCGGATACCCTGCCCGACGCGGCGGGCCGTCACCTGCTGCCGTCGGTGGTCCGTTATCTCGCCAATGGCGAACGCCAGGTCGGCGTCGAGGCCAAGGCCGTTGCAGCGCGTGACCCGCTGAATACCGTTGCCTCTGTGAAGCGCCTGCTCGGCCGAGGTGTAGAGGACGTCAAGGCGCTCGGGACGCAGCTTCCCTACCAATTCGTACCGGGCGGGTCCGGGATGCCGCGATTGCATACCGCGGGCGGCGATGTCAGCCCTGTGGAAGTTTCCGCGGAAATCCTGCGCTGCTTGCGCGAACGTGCCGAACTCAGTCTCGGCGGCGAACTGACCGGTGTGGTCATCACCGTGCCGGCGTATTTCGACGACGCCCAACGGCAGGCCACCAAAGACGCCGCAACGCTTGCCGGCCTCAACGTCCTGCGCCTGCTCAACGAGCCGACGGCGGCCGCCGTCGCCTATGGACTGGACCGTGACGCCGACGGTGTGATCGCGGTCTACGACCTTGGCGGCGGCACTTTCGATCTGTCCATTCTGCGGCTCAATAAGGGCGTCTTCGAGGTGTTGGCGACCGCCGGTGATACCGCGCTCGGCGGCGATGACATGGACCGCGCCATCGCGACCTGGATCATGCAGCAGGCCGGCATCGGCGACGATGCCGACCATAAGCAGATGCGCCGTCTGATGCGGGACGCCTGTGCAGCGAAAGAGGCGTTGACCGAGGCCGACAACGTACCGCTCAAGCTGGAACTCGTGGATGGAAGTCATTGGGAAGGCGAGTTGACCCGCCAGCAGTTGGATACACTCATCGACCCGCTCATCGCCCAGACGCTCGCGCCGTGCCGGCGCGCATTGCGCGACGCCGGACTCAAGCCGGAGGATGTCGCCGAGGTGGTGATGGTCGGCGGGTCCACCCGGGTGCCGCGTGTACGCGAACGTGTCGGCGAATTCTTCCGGCGGCCGCCGCTGGTCGATATCGATCCGGACAAGGTGGTCGCCATCGGCGCCGCCATCCAGGCCGATATCCTGGTCGGCAACAAGCCCGACGACGAGATGCTGCTGCTCGACGTGATCCCCTTGTCGCTCGGTATCGAGACCATGGGTGGATTGATCGAGAAGATCATTCCACGCAACACCACCATCCCAGTCGCGCGCGCGCAGGAATTCACGACCTTCAAAGACGGACAGACCGCGATGGCCTTGCACGTCTGTCAGGGCGAGCGCGAGCTGGTCAGTGACAGCCGTTCGCTGGCGCGTTTCGAGTTGCGCGGCATCCCGCCGATGGTGGCGGGCGCCGCGCGCATCCGGGTGACCTTCCAGGTCGACGCGGACGGCCTGCTCGGCGTCACCGCACGCGAAGAGACCAGCGGCGTGCAGGCGAGTATTCAAGTGAAGCCGTCGTACGGACTCTCGGACACCGAGGTCGAGTCCATGCTGCGCGACTCCATGACCCACGCGCGCGACGACATGGAGGCGCGCCGCCTGCGCGAGCAGCAGGTCGAGGCGGACCGCGTGATCGAGGCGCTTACCGCCGCACTAAAGACCGACGCGGACCTGTTCCTCGACGCCGAGGAGCGCGCGCGCATCGAGGCGGCGGCCGCCCAGCTGAACGCGATACGCCGTGGGGACGATCACCGCGCCATTAAACGCGCCATCGAAGCCGTGGAGAAGGCCAGCGCGGACTACGTCGCCCGGCGCATGGACGCAAACATCCGCAAGGCCATGGCGGGACACGCGGTGGAAGATTTCGATTAACAACTGTTGGGTGCGGACGGCCGCGGACATGCGCGCCCGAACTCGCGGATCAGAGGACAACGCGAAAACGGGACTCTGACCTGCACGCAAGCGCCCATTACGACCCGTTTTTTTCATTTCTGGATCCCATTACCGCCATGACTCAAATTATCTTTCTGCCCCACCAGGAGATCTGTCCCGAGGGGGCCGTCATCGAAGTGGAGCCCGGCATCACCGTTTGCGACGCGGCCCTGAAAAATGGCATCGAGATCGAGCATGCCTGTGAAAAGTCGTGCGCCTGCACCACCTGTCACGTCCACGTGCGGGAAGGCGGCGAGTCGCTCAACCCGCCGGAGGAGACGGAAGAGGATCTACTCGACAAGGCCTGGGGCCTGGACCCGGATTCGCGGCTCAGCTGCCAGACCGTGGTCGGCGAAACCGATCTGGTGGTCGAAATCCCCAAGTACACCATCAATATGGTCAGCGAACACCACTAACGAGAGGCCGGGGGCGGTCCGCCCCCTCGGCCCTCGGCCCTCGCACCTAGAACCCAGGACCTGCCCTTATGAACTGGACCGACACCCTCGACATTGCCATCGCCCTGGACGAGGCGCACCCGGACGCGGATCCGCGCTATGTCAATTTCGTCGACCTGCACCGATGGGTCTGCGCGCTGGAGGAGTTCTCGGACGATCCGCAGCGCTCCGGCGAACGGATCCTCGAGGCCATTCAGGCGGCCTGGATCGAGGAACGCGACTGATCGCCGCCGGCGCCGCAATGTCCGGGGCAATTGCCTGGGTATGCCCGCTGGCAGTACACTAGGCCGCTCGATTCATATTCGCGAAACCCGCGGCTAGACGCGGGTTTATGTTATCTTCATCAGGAACTCCGTGGAGTCGCAAGATGGCTGTTGAACGTACCATTTCCATCATCAAACCCGATGGCGTCGCCAAGAACGCGATCGGTGAGATCTACGCACGCTTCGAGAAGGGCGGTCTGAAGATCATCGCCGCGAAGATGATGCATCTCTCCAAGGACCAGGCCGGCGCCTTTTACGCCGTGCATAAGGAGCGCCCCTTCTACAACGACCTGGTGGCCTTCATGACCTCCGGTCCGGTGATGGTGCAGGTACTGGAAGGCGAGAACGCCATCGCCAAGAACCGCGAAATCATGGGCGCGACCAACCCGAAGGACGCGGCCCCCGGTACCATTCGCGCGGACTTCGCCACCACCGTCGACGAGAATGCCGTGCACGGCTCCGACGGCCCGGACACCGCCAAGGCCGAGATCGCATTCTTCTTCAAGGACAACGAGATCTGCCCGCGTACGCGGTGATCTCGCGAATGAAAGGCAACTTCTACCGCGAAGGACACGAAGGCGCGCAAAGGATTTATGGCAGGAAGCGGTCATCGCTCCTGCTGACCCGGAGACATCTTTAGGGAAACTCTGATCAATCTCAGTTTCGTCATTCCCGCGAAAGCGGGAATCCAGAAATTCAAAGGCATGGATTCCGGCCTGCGCCGGAATGACGGATTGTTCAGACCTTCCTTAGGTGTTACGCCGGATTTTTTTGCATAGATTTTCTTGGCGCGCCTTCGCGTCCATTGCGGTAAAAGTGATGTTTTGATGTTTCAACCCGGTTGCTGAAATGACAGACGTCGCCAAAATCAATCTGCTGGATTTCGATCGCCAGGGGCTGGAGAACCTTTTCGCCGATCTGGGCGAGAAGCCGTTCCGTGCGCGGCAGATTTTGCAGTGGGTCTATCAGCGCAGTGTCGACGACTTCGAAGCCATGAGCGATCTCAGCAAGGCGCTGCGCGCGCGGCTGACGGATATGGCCGAGGTGCGTTTGCCGGCCGTGGCGTTGGATCAGAAATCCGACGATGGGTCGCGCAAGTGGCTGCTGCAACTGGCGGACGGTAATTGCATCGAGGCGGTCTATATCCCGGCCGGCGACCGCGCCACCCTGTGCGTGTCCTCGCAGGTCGGCTGTGCGCTCAATTGCAGCTTCTGTTCGACCGCGCAACAGGGCTTCAATCGCAACCTGACGACCGGCGAGATCATCGGACAACTGCTGGTGGCCAGCCGGGCGCTCACCGCCGACGGGGTCAGCTGCAACGAAAACGGTCGCGCCATCAGTAACGTCGTCATGATGGGTATGGGCGAACCGCTGCTGAATTTCGACAACGTGGTCGCCGCCATGCGCCTGATGCTGGACGATCTCGCCTTTGGACTTTCGAAGCGTCGGGTCACGCTCAGTACCTCGGGCGTGGTGCCGGAGCTGGATCGTCTGCGCGAGGCCTGCGACGTCGCGCTGGCGGTTTCCCTGCACGCACCGGACGATGCCTTGCGCGACCAGCTGGTGCCCATCAACCGCAAGTACCCCATCGAACAACTGCTGGCCGCCTGCAAGCGCTATGTAGAGGACGGCACGCGGCGGCGCGTGACCTTCGAATACGTCATGCTGGACGGCGTCAACGACAGCGATCAGCAGGCGCGCGCCCTGG
>JBAYTM010000236.1:0-4665 GCA_041675685.1 Thiohalobacteraceae bacterium | reverse complement strand
CCCTGCTCGATGATCGAATAGCTGCGCGGCCCGAGCCCGGTACCGAGGAAAATGTCGGTGATGTCCCGGCGCCGGCAACGCACGTTATTGAGGAAATAGGCCGAGGTGCCGTCACGGGAAACCTGGCGCTTGACGGAAATCTCGCCGTACTGCGCGTACTGGCCGCCAATCTTGCCCTCGCTGTTGTCGAAGACCAATTCGACACTGGCGGTGCCCACCGGCTTGCGGGCGCTGGAACCGTTGAAAATGACGTCCGCCATGGAGTCGCCGCGCAGGTGCTTGGCGGAACTCTCGCCCATTACCCAGCGTACCGCGTCGATGGTGTTCGATTTGCCGCAGCCGTTCGGGCCGACAATACCGACCAGATTGCTCGGAAACTGGATGGTGGTGGGATCGACGAACGACTTGAAACCGACGAGCTTGATCTTGTCTAATCGCATGGGGGGCGAAGATACAAGATGCAAGAGACAAGATACAAGGATTGACAGCGCGGTCTTTCGAATTCTTTAACGCGGTGGCGCAAACTTGCCCGCCTCGGCCTGACGATTCACTTGTACCTTGTCTCTTGCATCTTGTATCTTCCGCCGCCATGAGCACGAAGCCCAGCAAAAACCTCGAGACCTTCCCCAACCCGCAACCGGGCCGCGACTACAGCATCCGCATCCGGATGCCGGAGTTCACCTGCCTGTGCCCGAAGACCGGCCAGCCGGATTTCGCGACCCTGTTGCTCGAATACGTTCCCGACCGAACCTGCGTGGAGTTGAAGTCGCTCAAGCTCTATATCTGGTCGTTCCGCGACGAAGGCGCCTTTCACGAGGACGTGACCAACCGCATGCTCGACGACCTGGCGGCGGCGACCCAGCCACGCTTCATGCGCCTGACCGCGGAATTCATGGTACGCGGCGGAATCTACACCACCGTGATTGCCGAACACCGCGCGCCGGACTGGCAACCGCCTTCGCGGGTCGACCTGCCGTAAGGCGCCGACTCGCCAGGTGAGCCCGAGCTTCCTCGGTATCGACGTCGGCACCTCGGGTATCCGCGCCTGCCTGATCGATGCCGGCGGCCGCACCCTGGCGACCCTCCATACGGCCCTCCCCGCCCCCCAGCGCACCGGTGCCGCCGTCGAACAGGAACCGGGCCTTTGGTGGCAAGGCCTGGAACGACTGCTCGATGAACTGAGCGGCGCGCATCCGTTGCGGAGCGTCGCGGCGCTGGCCATCGACGGCACCTCCGCGACCCTGCTCGCCTGCGACGCGCGCGGCGAACCCCTGGGTCCGGGGCTGATGTACAACGATCACCGCGCGGAGGCCGAGGCCGTCCGCATCGCGGCCATCGCGCCACCCGACAGCGCTGCACAAGGGGCGCATAGCAGCCTGGCCAAGGCGCTCTGGTTGCTGAACCGGGCGCCCACCGACGGCGCGCGGCATCTCTTGCATCAGGCGGATTGGCTGGCGGGACGCCTGAGCGGACGCTTCGGCCACAGCGACGAAAACAATGCCTTGAAACTCGGATACGATCCCGTCGCACGCGACTGGCCCGCGTGGCTCGAGCGGCTCGGCATTCCGCGGGCGGTCCTGCCCGAGGTCCGGCCGCCCGGCACGCCGCGTGGTCCGCTGCGGCAGGACTGGGCGCGGCGTTGGGCCATGCCCGGGACGCGCGTGGTCGCCGGCACCACCGACAGCACGGCCGCCTTTATCGCGACCGGCGCCGTACGTGTCGGCCAGGCGGTCAGTTCGCTGGGCAGCACGCTGGTCCTGAAGGTGTTGGCCGAGCGCCCGGTTTTCGCGCCGGCGTATGGCGTCTACAGCCATCGGCTCGGGGATCGTTGGCTGGTCGGCGGCGCCTCCAACAGCGGCGGCGCCGTGCTCCGACAATTCTTCAGCGATGCCGAATTGCTCGCCCTGCAATCACGACTGCAACCCGACCGGCCCACGGGGCTCGGCTATTATCCACTGCCCGCCGTCGGCGAACGCTTTCCGGTGAACGACCCGCGCTGTCCACCTCGCATGTCGCCCCGTCCGGCGGACGATGCGCTGTTTCTGCAGGGCCTGCTCGAGGGCATTGCCGACATCGAAGGCCGCGGCTATGCCCTGCTGCACGAACTGGGCGCGCCCTACCCCAGCGAAGTCATCAGCAGTGGCGGCGGCGCGCGCAATCCGGCTTGGCGCGAGTTGCGCGCCCGACGCCTGGGCGTTCCGGTAACGCTCGCGGACCACCAGGACGCGGCCTATGGAGCCGCCTTGCTGGCGCGCCGTGCTGGATCGAACTGAAATTGCGATTGCCGATCATGAAAGAACCGAACATCCACCGCTGCACGAACGAGAGCATCACATGCGCGATTTTATGAAAGGCTTCGGTTATCTGCTGGAAGGACTGCGGTTGATCCGCCTACCGCGCTTGCGGCGTTTCGTGCTGGTGCCCTTGCTGGTCAACGCGTTGCTCTTCACCGGGTTGATATTCGCCGCCGTGGCCGGGTTCGAATCGCTATTGGATTATCTGCTCGGCATGCTGCCCGGTTGGTTGCACTGGTTGCAATATATTCTTTGGCCGCTGTTTGCCATCAGTGTGCTGCTGGTGTTGGTGTACAGCTTTACCCTGATCGCCAATCTGGTCGCCGCACCGTTCAACGGCCTGCTCGCCGAAGCGGTGGAAAGGCAGCTCACGGGACAGTCGCTGGAACAGACCGGCGACTGGCGCGCGCTGTTGGCGGACATATTGCCGAGCGTCTGGTCGGAACTGCAGAAGCTCGGTTACTTTGCGCTGCGCGCCCTGCCGCTGCTGCTGTTGTTCGTCGTTCCCGGCATCAATCTTCTGGCGCCGGTGTTGTGGCTGATTTTCAGCGCCTGGATGCTCGCGCTGGAGTACGCAGATTACCCGCTCGGCAACCACGGACTGAAATTCCGCGATCAACGCCCGCGGCTGCGCCAACGGCGCTCCTTGGCGCTGGGCTTCGGCTTGACGGTGCTGGGTCTGATGCTGATCCCGATTGTGAACTTCGTGGCAATGCCTGCGGCCGTCGCCGGCGCCACCGCAATGTGGGTGCGCGAATTGCGCGAACAGTCTGGCTTGGAAAAACGCGTCGATCGCGCACAAGACTGAACCGCAGCCGATACCGGCATGCGAGTGTCAGCTTGCTTTCAAATACCTGCCGAGCCGTTCCACCCCTTCCTGCAATTGTTCCAGCGAAGTCGTGTAGGCGAAGCGCACGTGCTGCTCGGCGCGGTAGCGGCCGAAGTCGATGCCCGGCGTGATTGCGACGCCGGCCTGCTCGAGCAGCCGATGACAGAACGCGAAACTGTCGTTGGTAAAGGCGCTGCAATCTGCATATAGATAAAAGGCGCCCTGCGGAACCGCGGAGATCTTGAAGCCCAGATCCTGCAGCGCCGGCAGCAGATAATCGCGGCGTTGCGCAAACAGGGCGCGACGCTCCTCGAGGATCGCCAGCGTCTCCGGCGTAAAGGCGGCCAGCGCCGCATGCTGAGACGGCGTCGGCGCCGCGAGAAAGAGGTTCTGCGCCAAACGCTCCAAATCATCGACGTGCGAATCCGGCGCAACCAGCCAGCCGACCCGCCAACCGGTCATTCCGAAATACTTCGAGAAACTGTTGATGACGAAGACGTCCGCACCGGTGCGTAGGGCCGTGGCGGCCTCACATCCGTAGCTGAGACCCTGGTAGATCTCGTCGACGATGAGCGCCGCGCCGCGTTCCCGGGCCAGATCGTACAGCGCGCTCAGTTGCGACGCCGACAGTAGCGTTCCCGTCGGGTTGGCGGGCGACGCCACCAGCACGGCGGCGGTGTCTGGATGCCAGTGCGTGCGGGCGAGTTCCGGCGTCAGCTGATGGCCATGCGCGGCATCGGTCGGCACCAGAATCGGCCGACCGTCCAGGACCTGCACGAAGTTGCGATTACAGGGATAACCGGGGTCGCTCATCAATACGGCCCGTCCCGGATCGACTACGGCCGTCAACGCCAGTTGCAGCGCGCCCGAGGCGCCCGGCGTGACGAGTATGCGCATCGGATCGACCTCGGTGTCGTAGCGCTGCCGATAGTAGGCAGCGATGGCCTCGCGCAGGCGGGGCAGTCCGGCGGCGGGCGTGTACTGCGTATCGCCGCGCGCCAATGCCGCCTGGCCGGCGGCGACGATGGGCGCGGCAGTCGGAAAATCCGGTTCGCCGATCTCCATATGGACGATCGAACGCCCCGCGGCCTCCAGCGCGCGCGCCCGCGCCAGCAACGCCATGACATGGAACGGCTGGATGTGCGCGGTGCGTTCGGCGAGAGGAGGACGCGTAGAATTCATCGACGACACCGAAACGGCCCGCAAGGAGAAAGGCGCCCATCGCCGACACAGGGCAATGGACCCAACGTCGTTAAGCCTGGACCCGGTTCCGCTCGATCGAAAGCGCGGCGCCGCCATGCACGCGCTCGAGCAGGTCGAGATCCGCATAGCGCGCTGCACCGGCGTCGCCGGCCAATACACGAAACGGCCGGTCCGGTTCGCCGAGTTGATCGAGCAATAAGGCCGCGCCCGAGAAATCCTGATCCCGCGTGTAGTCGCTGACGGTGACCAGCGTCGTCAGTCCCGCGGCGCGTGCGGCGCGCAGGCCGTTTTCCGAATCCTCGAACGCCAGACAGTCCTCCGGTCCCAGGCCCATGCGTT
>JBAYTM010000235.1:0-4676 GCA_041675685.1 Thiohalobacteraceae bacterium | reverse complement strand
TACGACGAGGCGCAGGTGTTCAACGGCCGGCGCATGAGCGACGGCGGCGCCACCAAGACCTTCCCGTTGCGCGGCATCAAAGACAGCCCGCCGTACCTGCACGACGGTCGGTTGCTGACCCTCGACGATACCGTGGAGTTCTTCAATCTGGTGCTGGGCCTGAAGCTGACCGACGATGAAAAGAAGGACTTGGTCACCTATTTGTACGCGCTCTGACCGCAAGCTGTGCCGGGCGGCTGACCTCCAGGGAGCCGCCCGGCGGCCGCTTGAACGATTCATCAATTACGCTTCGGTGCATTGGACAGATATGAATGGCATTGCCGAAAGGGTTCGCGCGGCCTGTATCGAGGCGGCCCTGGCCGCCTACGAAGAAGCCGGTATTCTCGGCTTGTGTCACGAAGGCCGCTGGGAATACGCAATCCAGGCGATGCGAAGGTTGCGCCTCGAAACGGTCGCACAGGAAGAGCCTGAATCCGGGCGCGAATCAGCGCAGCCCTGAGTCGGCGCCGTTACCGGCCGCGGCGTCCGTCAGTGCGATCCGCAGCCGGGCCCGCAAGCGGCGGAAATCCTGCGCAGGCAGCATATCCGGCAGGATCACCAGGTGGCGAATGCGGCGTCTGCCTTGGCAGCGTAGCGGCAGAATCACCAGCCAGGGCTGTACCATCGCCGTTGCCGCCAGCTCGGCCGGTTCCAGCGGTCCCCCGATACGGTATTGCCACTGCCCATCGCTGCGCCAAAGCAGCGTCGATGGCAGGAACGGGCGACGGAAAAAGCTCACAAGCAGCAGGACGAGTACGCAGGCGCCGAGCAGGGGCGATTGCAACAACGGAAGGGTCAGGACACCGGCGCCATGTAGCAGCAGCCGCCACTGACGCAAGCGCCGTGACGGCAGAAGTTCAAGGCGCAGCGGCGCGCCGAATGCGTTGGACGACATCGGCGACTTCCTTGTCGCTGGGGCGTTGACGACCGAGCAGCCATTCGAGCAATAACGCATCCGGGCACTCGAGCAGCCGCCCGAAGGCGCGCGTCGCCGCGGCGTCGAGTTCGGCGTAACCGCGGTTCAGAAAATCGGCGAGCAACAGATCCAGCTCCCGCATGCCGCGCCGGCACTGCCAGCGCAGGCGATTCAATGCCGCATCTTCGGCCAGCGCCTGCATTACATCGACCGCTTCAGCATCAGCGCCTTGATCTGACCGATGGCACGGGTGGGGTTCAAGCCTTTGGGACAAACCTCGACGCAGTTCATGATGGTGTGGCAACGAAACAGCTTGAACGGTCCTTCGAGTTCATCGAGGCGCAGATCGGTCGCCTGATCGCGACTGTCGGCCAGGAAGCGCCAGGATTGCAGCAGCGCCGCCGGCCCGAGAAACTTGTCCGGATTCCACCAGAACGAGGGACAACCGGTGGAACAGCAGGCGCAGAGGATGCACTCGTAAAGGCCGTCCAGCCGCTCGCGCTCGGCGGGCGACTGCAGGCGCTCCACCTCGGGCTCGGGGTCTTCGTTGATCAAGTACGGTTTGGCGGCACGGTATTGGTTGTAGAACTGACCCATGTCGACGATCAGATCCCGGACCACCGGCAGTCCCGGCAAAGGCCGCAACTGGATCGGCGTCTTCAGGCCCTCGAGTGGCGTGATGCAGGCCAGTCCGTTACCGCCATTGATATTCATGCCGTCCGAGCCGCACACGCCCTCCTGACAGGAGCGGCGGAAACTCAGGCTTTCGTCCTGCGCCTTCAGCTCGATCAGCGCATCGAGCAACATCATGCCCGGCGCGATTTTGGAATCGTCCAGGACATAGTCCTGCATATAGGGCTTGTCGTCCTTGTCCGGGTCGAAGCGGTAGATTGAAAAGTTCATAGAAGCAGGGCCGAGGTGCTAAGTGCTAGGGCCGAGGGGGTGCGAAGAAATGTCACGCCACCGGCAAGCGAGTCCATGGTTACGGCACAGTTTCTCATATCTCTTTTCCTCGGCCCTAGCACCTAGCACCTAGCACCTCGGCCCTGCATTTAATAAACCCTCGGTTTTGGAGGGAACGGGTCGACGGTAATGGGTTTGATCCGCACCGGTTTGTAATCTATCTGCCGGTCGCGCTTGTAAAACAGGCTATGGCGCAGCCAGTGCACGTCGTCGCGTTCGGGGTAATCGACGCGGGAGTGAGCACCACGGCTTTCGCGGCGTTCCAGCGCCGAGCGCACCGTCGCCAGTGCGACGTCCATGAGATTTTCCAGTTCCAACGCCTCGATGCGCGCGGTATTGAAGACCTTGCTGTGATCGGTGATGCGGGCGCTCTGCAGCCGCCGCTCGAGTTCGACCACCTTGTCGAGGCCTTCGCGCAGCACCTGTTCGTTGCGGTAGACGCCACAATAGCGTTCCATGGTCGTTTGCAGCTCACGCTTCAGTCCGTCGATCGACTCTTCGCCATCACGACGGTCCCAGCGACTGAGCCGGGTCATCGCCTCGGCGATGCTGTCGTCGTTCATGGGCCGGTGATAGCGGACCTGCTTCAGCACGTCGACGATGTGGTTGGCGGCCGCACGACCGAACACCAGGATGTCCAATAGCGAGTTGCCGCCGAGCCGGTTGGCGCCGTGCACCGACACGCAGGCGCATTCGCCCGCGGCATACAGGCCCAATACGGGCTCTTCGGGGCCGTTGTGCTCGGGTACGACCACCTGTCCGAAGCGGTTGGTCGGAATGCCGCCCATGGTGTAGTGCGCGGTCGGGTAGACCGGGATGGGCGTTTCCGCGGGATCGAGATAGAGGAAGGTTTTGACCGTCTCGCGAATGCCCGGCAGGCGCTTGGCCACGACGTCGACGCCCAGATGATCGAGTTTAAGCAGCACATGATCCCTGTTGGGACCGCAGCCCCTGCCCTCCTGCACCTCGGTGTAGATGGCGCGACTGACCACATCCCGGCTGGCAAGGTCCTTCGCCTTGGGCGCGTAACGCTCCATGAACCGTTCGCCCTCGCCGTTCAGCAGATACCCGCCTTCGCCGCGCACGGCCTCGGTGATCAGCATGCCCTTGCCGGCGATGCCGGTCGGATGGAACTGGAAAAACTCCATGTCCTGCAGCGGAATCCCTGCCCGCAATGCCATGGCCATGCCGTCGCCCGTGTTGATCAGCGCGTTGGTATTGGTGCGGAAGATCTGCCCGGCCCCGCCGGTCGCGAGCAGGGTCGTCTTGGCCTCTATTACGAGCGCCTCGCCGGTGGCGATCTCCAGTACCAGCGCGCCGAGCACCGTGCCCTCTGCGTCGCGCAACAGGTCGATGGCGAAGAACTCGTCGAAGAAATGCGTGCGTGCCCGGATATTCTGCTGATAGAGCGAATGCAGGATGGCGTGACCGGTGCGGTCGGCCGCCGCGCAGGTACGCGCCGCCTGCTCGCCGCCGAAGTCGCGGCTCTGGCCGCCGAATGCGCGCTGGTAGATCCGGCCATTGTCCAACCGGGAAAACGGCACGCCCATATGCTCGAGTTCGTAGACCACCCGCGGCGCCGCCCGGCACATATATTCGATGGCGTCCTGATCGCCCAGGTAATCGCTGCCCTTGATGGTGTCGAACATGTGCCAATGCCAGTTATCGGGCAACACATTGGCCAGCGCGGCATTCACGCCGCCCTGCGCCGCAACCGTGTGCGAACGCGTGGGAAAGACCTTCGAAACGACCGCAACCCGCGCCTCGGCCTGCGCCAACTGCAGCGCCGCGCGCAGCCCGCCGCCGCCCGCGCCGATTATCAGCGTATCGAATTTGCGCATTGGGATGGTCATTGCAGGTTCCCCTTGGCAGGGGAACAGTGGCAAGAGGCAAGTGGCAAGTGGCAAGGGGAAAACCGCCCACCCACATGCGCAAGAACGATTTGTCTCTTGTCTCTTGTCTCTTGCATCTTCAAACGAGCACCGCCAGAAACAATAGTCGCAAGGTCCATAGCCCGCATCCGGCCAAGGTCAATGCGACCAAGGCGAACAGGGTCACGCGCAATCCGGAATGGGCGACGTAGTCCATGATCACGTCGCGGATGCCGACCCAGGCGTGGACCAGAAGCGACAACACGAACAGCCCGGTCGTGAGATTGACCAGCGGGTCGGCCAGCCAGCTGCGCCAGGCCGCATAATCGAGATCCGGTACGGTACCGAAGTGCAGACCCAGGTAACCAAGAAAGACGACCAGATAGGCGGCCGAGAACCGCTGCAGCAGCCATGCGCGCAGTCCATGCGCCTGGCGGCTCACCAGAACCACCAGAGCAACAGCGCGGTGAGGACCGGCGCCGCGAGGTTGACCAGCAATGCCGAGTGGCGCGCAGGCATCTTTTCGACGCCGATGTCGATATCGATCAGAAGAAAACGGATGCCCGCGAGCAGGTGATGCACGAGCGACCAGACGAACAGGATTTCGACTGCGCGCAGCAGCGGCGAGCGCAGCAATTGCCCGGCCCGCTCGAAACCCTCCGGGCCTTGCAGCGACAGATCGAGCAGAAAGGCGGCCAGCGGAAGCGCGAGAAACAGCAGAATGCCGGAGACGCGGTGCCCAAGCGAAGTCAACGCACCGACGGGCATGCGGATAAGCAGGAGATTGAGGAATCTGGGACGTGGGGCGGCGCGTGACATGACAGGCCTGGTCTGAGTTTGAGCGTTTATAGCATCGCCTATCGCACGATGCCAGCCCGTGAACCGCC
>JBAYTM010000234.1:0-4691 GCA_041675685.1 Thiohalobacteraceae bacterium | reverse complement strand
CGGTGGTCGGCATGGTCGGCGACGGCATCAACGATGCACCGGCCCTGGCGCGGGCCGACGTCGGCTTCGCCATCGGCAGCGGCACGGACGTGGCGATGGAGAGCGCCGACGTCACGCTCATCGGCGGTTCACTCTACGGAGTGCTCGACGCCATCCAGATATCCCGCGCCACGCTGCGCAATATTCGCCAGAACCTGTTCGGCGCCTTTGTCTACAACGTTGTCGGCATCCCGGTTGCCGCCGGTGTGTTGTATCCGCTCATGGGCGTGCTGCTCAATCCCATGATCGCCGGTGCCGCCATGGCGCTATCCTCGGTGACGGTGGTCAGCAACGCGAACCGGTTGCGCACCTGGCGCAGTGCGCGGGGTGCGGCATGAATATCGATATCTGGGTAAATCTGGGCGGACTACTATTGATACCGCTGATCGTCTGGTGGTTCTGGCTGTCTAAGCGCTAAGGTCGCTCGTCCCGTCGGTGCGACGCGCGGAACCTCCAAAGTGTGCGTTGTGATCACGGACCGCTGTGTTGTTACGACGGCAGCGCTGCGTTTTGCGTGCGGCGCTGGCGCCTTGGATCCCGCGATCACCTCGGCGCGTAAGGTCCGTCATTCCGGCAACCCGCCAAAACCCGGGGCACGGTGCTTGTGTGGGTTCCGGCCTTTGCCGGAATGACGGTGATCGGGTCAGCGTAACGCGCTCCGCCGACTTGTCCGTTTCAGTTAAGATGCCACCTCAATGCGGCGCGCCCATTGCACCCTGCGCGAGCACCGATTGCTCGTACCAGGAACGCACCATCGCCACATGCTCGTCCTCCTGCTCCATGGCCTTCCGGAATTGCGCGCTCATCTCGTCGAGTCCCATCTCGTCGGTCAGTTTGATGAGAAGATCCCAGGCGGCGTTGTCGGCCAGTTCCAGCATCAGAAGCATCTCCAGGCCTTGGGAGATGGTCGTGCGTGGGTCGTTGAGCACCTTTTGAATGCCCATGGACGCCACACCGCTGACGTCGGCATCGGGCGTCTGGGCCGTCGGGTCGGCGCCCATTGCCTCGATGGATTCTTTGAGCAACTGGAAGTGCTCCGCTTCCTCGTCTCGGATGTGCTGCAGCTCTTCCATGGACACCGGCGAAAAACCTTCGATCGACGCCAGTGTCTGATTCTTCAAAATGAAGCTGTCGTAGAGGCGAACGCCCGAGCGCTCGAACGCAAGACGCTCGCCGAGTTTGTTCAGCAACATCTCCGGATTGCGACCGGTCATTTTCTTCATCGCCGCCTTGAGCGCGCCGCTGATGGTGCCCGGCACGGGCACTGAGCCGATCGATTGCGAGTCTTCGATATACTGGCGTTCGATGCTGTCCATCGAGTGGCCATTGGACTCCGACGCGGGAGTGTACTTCTCCGAACCCCTGACCATTTCCTTGCTGTGGATCGGCGAGGCGTCCACGCCGGTCCGGTTCATACCCATCTGTGTCGATTTTTCCATGTTCGTGCTCTCCATTCGCTACGATTAAGCGGCGGCCGCCTTCCCGCTGAGTTCGGTGCCGGGCTGCCAGACATAGCCCGCGGCCACGGCCTCGGAGGGCGAGCCTTCCGAGTTCATGTGGGCCCGATACTGCAGCGAAGCCTCGCGTTCCTCGGACTTGTCGACGAAGCGGGTGTTCGCCGCCCGCAGATTCACTTCACGCTCCAGGGTCGCGCGTACGAAGCCGCGTTGACTTTGATAGGCGATCGGCTCGGGCAGTGCCTGGGGCAGTATCTCCGCAGGGTCGCGGCGCTCGTGTTTCTTGAACAGGTTCATGACGACGTTCAAGTGCCCGAGTTCGTAATCCAGGAAGCGTTCCCAGATCGCCTTGATGCGCGGGTTGGTCTCCGACTCCATGCAACTGTAATAGTTGTAGGCCTCGTTGGCTTCATACAGCAGCCATTTTTCTAGCATGGTCTCGTTGGGGTCGATGATCGAGCCATACTGAGTGACGTGCTGTTCTTCGATCGACGCGATCTCCGCGTACAGTTGGCGGGCCACCGGATCGGAGAAGGTCGGGCCGATGTTCATGTAGTAATCCCGCGTCTGGTATTCGCCGGACATGATGGTCAGCGCGTTCATTTTGCTGATCGGCTGCGCCGTGGTCCGGTCGTAGTGATCGCGCAGATCATCCGTCGGGTGGCGATGCTCGTCCACCGTCGGGCGGCCGGGGATGACGTCGGTGTAGGACTGCAGAATGTTGTTCGCATCCTTGCCTTCCATGCGATCCAGCAGCGCCGAATAGCGATACATGTGATCGAAGTCCTCGAGCAGGCCGAAGCGGTACACTTGCGCCAGGTATTCATCCGGCTCCTGTTGCGCGATCGCGGCCGTCACCTCGATGGCGACCTGCTCGTAGCCGATGGTGGTCTCGATCGGCGAATGGTCTCCGGACAGCAGCCAGTTGATCATGGTCTGCTGGTGATGCTCGACGCGGCGGATGTTGGCGAGCGGTTCACGCAGTTCGCCATTCATCTGCGAGCACATATGCTGAAAGCGATTCGCCTGCTGTTCGATGCCGTTCATCAGAATCACCCGGACCCGCGTGAAGGCATCGTCGTCCAATTTGCTGATAGGGTTCTGCACCAGTTCTTTCCATGTGAAGCGTTGGTCCGCCAGCGGCGTACCTTTCGTGTCGAATAAGCTGATGGCCATGGATCCTCCTGAACTACGCTGTGTCTGGACCTGAGGCGCTGGGTGGTGCAAGCATCATGCCCGGGAAGGGCGATCGAATTTCCGTTGACGGGTCGAGAGGCGGGCGAAGTGCGCGCAGGGCATCGGGCGGGATCTGCAGAATCTTTTACAACGCGCGGTAAAGCTTACAGCTGCCTAATGTGGTGCGGCGCCGCGTCGCAGGCGCGTGGGATCGCCTTTCAGGGCAAACTTTGCGGCGGCGGGCCGATGAGCTGGATCTGGTCTTTGCCCGTCGGCCGGTACGCCGGTACGCGCAGGTTGTACTGACCTGTATCGGCGTGCGCCCGATACAAGCGGCCCGCGGTGTCGTACAGCGATCCCCCGCAGGCGTCGGTAAAACCGCCATACCAGAGGACGTCCGTACGGGGTTGTCTATCGGCCGGTAGCACGCGCACCTGGCAGCCGCGACGCGTCTCGACCGGTATGAACACGAAATAGTCTGCGAGATAGGAACGCCGGGCGCCGCGCAGGTCCGCGGGCTGTTGGCTGCGCTTGGAATCGGGGTCCTGCAGTTGCGGCCGAAGCCGTTCCAGCCCCGTCAGTTCGTGCGCGCTACGGCGGTAGACCGCGACCGGCCCGCCCGGCCAGTCTTCGACATGCAGCAGTTCGCCGGGCTGTAATCGCGCCAGATCGACGCTGCGCCGCCATTGCTGTTCGCGGCCGGCGTCGACTGTCGAATCGGGCAGCAGCGTGGCGATGAACGGATAGGCCGCGAACAGCAGCCCGATCAGGACGAGCAGTTTCGTCATGCGCACCAACAGCAGGCGGCGGTTCACGGTGTCACTCCGTACCACATGTGCATTAGGGCTCGGGTCGCCGGTTCATCGCTGGCAATTCACGCAATAAAAGCTCGAGCGCTGTCCGATGCGCGCGCCGCGAATCGGTGCGCCACACAGGCCGCAGGGCTTGCCGACCCGGTCGTAGACGCGCAAGGTCTGTCTGAAATAGCCGGGTTTGCCGTCGCCGCCGACGAAGTCGCGCAAGGTCGTGCCGCCCATGGCGATCGATGCCTTCAGCACCGTCTTGATGGCCTCGGCCAGTCCATCGTAGCGCAGGCGCGCGATACGCCCTGCTGCACGCATCGGGTGGATGCCGGCCATGAACAGCGCTTCGCTTGCGTAAATGTTGCCCACACCGACGACGATGTGGCTGTCCATGATGAAGTGTTTGACCGCAAGCTTGCGACTGCGCGCGGCGGCGAACAGGTACGCGCCGTCGAAGCTCTCGTCCAGCGGCTCGGGGCCGAGCGAGTGCAACAGTGCATGCTGGTCCGCCGCGACTGTCGTCCACAGCAGCGCGCCGAAGCGCCGCGGATCGGTCAGTCGCAGCGCCTGTCCGCTGTCGAGCTGGATGTCGACGTGATCGTGTTTGCCGGCGGGCGCGTCGCTCGGGATCAGCCGCAGACTCCCCGACATGCCCAGGTGCAATATGGCCGTGCCGACCGCGGTCTCGAGCAGCAGATATTTGCCGCGGCGCCGCAGCTCGCGTACGGTCTGACCGGGCAGGGCGTGCTCCAGCTCGGTCGGGATCGGCCAACGCAGATGACGCTGCCGGATTACCAGGCCAGTGACGCGGCGACCGCATAGATGCGGTGCGATGCCGCGGCGCGTGGTTTCCACTTCAGGTAATTCGGGCATGGCGTCCGGGTCGCAGTGAGGCGCCGCGTTTGTACCATGAGTCGATACCCGGCACAAAACCCGCGCGGCGATGCGGTCAATTTCCTTTGTCGGGCTGGTACAATCCGGGTTGATGTTTTTTCGAACCGCCAAGGTGTCGAGGTCGCCGAGAAAGACTTTGTTTGAACCGCCAAGACGCCAAGAAAAACGAATCTAGTTAGAAAGACTTGAGGAAACTCTGATCAATCCCAGTTTCGTCATTCCCGCGAACGCGGGAATCCAGAAATTCAAAGACATGGATTCCGGCCTGCGCCGGAATGACGGATTGTTCAGAGCTTCCTTAAACACGTTTGCTCGATGTTTT
>JBAYTM010000233.1:0-4698 GCA_041675685.1 Thiohalobacteraceae bacterium | reverse complement strand
TGGGCACCAGGCTGTGATCCGTCATGCCCGGCACGGTATTGACCTCGATCAGATAAGGCGCGCCGGTGCTATCGCACATCAGATCCACCCGTCCCCAGCCGCTCGCGGCAACGGCCCGGAACGCGTGTTGTGCCAGCCTGATCAAATCCCGCTCTTGTCCCTCCGGCAACCCGCAAGGACAGTGGTAACGCGTATCGTTGGCGCGGTACTTGGCTTCGTAGTCGTAGAAGGTCCTCGGCGTCTCCAGGCGGATAAGAGGTAACCCTTGCTCGCCGAGGATCGCCGCCGTGTACTCCGCGCCAGTGATCCAGGCCTCGGCCAACACGGCACGATCGAGCTGCATGGCGGCGTGCCAGGCGGCCTGCAGATCGGTTGCACGTTCGACCTTGCTCATGCCGATGCTGGAGCCTTCGTGCGCCGGCTTGATCATCACCGGGAAGCCCAGCCTGGTCTCGACCAGCGCGAGGTCGGCCTCTTCTTCGAGCACCAGAAAACCTGGCGTGGGCAGCCCGACCGCCTGCCAGAGCTGTTTGCAGCGCACCTTGTCCATGCCCAATGCCGAACCCAGGACACCGCTGCCGGTGTACGGCAGACCAAGGGTCTCGAGCGCGCCTTGGATGACGCCGTCTTCACCGCCGCGGCCGTGCAGCGCGATGAACACGCGCGCGAATCCGCCGGTCTTCAGTTGCTCCAGCACCGAGCCATCGACCAGATCGACGCCATGCGCGTCCACGCCCCGGCGCAACAACGCATCCAGTACCGCACCACCGGATTTGAGCGACACCTCGCGCTCCGCGGACAGACCGCCGTACAGCACCGCGACCTTGCCGAAGCGCGAACCGCTCATTGCGCCACCCCGACAATGCGGACTTCGGTTTCGAGCCGTACGCCCTGCTCGCGCTCGACGATATCGCGCACCTTGCAGATCAACGCCTCGATCTCCGCGGCGCGCGCGCCACCGGTATTGACGATGAAGTTCGCATGCTTCTCCGATATACAGGCCTTACCAATGCACTGGCCTTTCAGGCCGCAGGCTTCGATCAGCCGCGCCGCATGGTCGCCGGGCGGGTTCCGGAACACCGAACCGCAGCTCGGCTGATTAGTCGGTTGGGTGGCGCCACGACGCTCCAACAGCGCCTTGATACGCGCCTGCGCCGTACCGCTGTCGTCATGCACGAAACGCAGATGGGCGGCAACGAACCACTCGTCTGCCGGGCCCTGCACATGCCGGTAGCCGATCCTGTACTCATCCGGCGTTCTGGTCCGGCGCTCGCCGCGGCGATCGATGGTCTCGACGGCCGACACGTACTGCCACGTCTCGCCGCCGAAGGCCCCCGCGTTCATCGCCAGTGCGCCGCCCATGCTGCCGGGGATACCGGCAAGGAATTCGCCACCGCTCAATCCGAGCCTGGTCATGAAGCGCGCAACCTTTGCGCAGCTGACACCGGCCTCGGCGCGCAGGGTCCGGTCGTCCAGCGCCGACAGCAGGTTCATGCCGCCGAAGGTCGCGATTACCGTCCCGTCTATACCGCCGTCGCGCACCAACAGGTTGCTGCCTAAACCCAGCCAGACCAGTTCTTCGGACACCGGCAAGCCGGCAAGAAAGTTCGCCAGATCATCGAGGTCGGCCGGCGTATAGAACTGCCGCGCCGGACCGCCGACCCGCCAGCTGGTGTGCCGGGCCAACGGCTCGTGCCGGAGCAACTCGCCGCGCAACATACCGGTCTGCCGGGCCGCCATCATGTACGCGCCCGACCTTGCAAGGGCTTGCAATCGGCCCTGCGTGTCTGCCCGCTCGATGCGCGCAACTTGGTCGGCCGCATCCGCAGCAACAGCCGGCTGCACAGCGATTCCCCGCAGCCCATGTGCAGACGCACCGGCACCGCACCATTCCCCTGTCGATTCATTGGCTGTCCTCCTCGGCCACCGGCCAGCGCGCGGCCAGTTCGGCCGCCACGGCGCCGATATCCCCGGCGCCGGCCAGCAGCAACACGTCACCTGCGGTCAGTACGCCGGCCAACACATCGGGCAGCTCGGCCGCAGCCGTCGCGAATACGGGATCGACCTGGCCTCGCAAGCGAATGGCGCGGCTCAGGGCGCGACCGTCCGCACCCGCGATCGGCTGCTCGCCGGCTGGATAGACCTCCGCCAAGACCAGCACGTCCACCTCGGACAACACCTGGGTAAAGTCCTCGAACAGGTCGCGCGTACGGGTATATCGATGCGGCTGAAAGGCGACCACCAGGCGCCGGTCCGGCCAACCGTTGCGGATGGCATCGATCACGGCCGCCAGTTCGCGCGGGTGATGACCGTAGTCGTCGATCAGCAACACCGGGCCGGCCGGCGTATGGCATTCGCCATAGATCTGGAAGCGCCGACCGATCCCCGCGAAATTTTCCAGCGCGGTCTGGATCGCACCGTCCGGAATGCCGAGTTCGCTGGCGACGGCAATCGCCGCCAACGCGTTGAGGACGTTGTGGCGGCCAGGCAGATTCAGCGTCACCTGGAGTGGCGCTGCGGTGCCCTTGCGATGCACCGCGAAGTGCATCTGCATACCCTCCTGCCGCAAATCGCTGACCCAGAGATCGGCATCCGCCACCGCATCGATGGCGTAGGTACGCACTGGTCGCGTCAGCTGCGCGAGGATCTCGCGTACGCCGGCGTCGTCGATGCACAGCACGGCGAGGCCGTAGAACGGCAGATGGTGCAGGAACTCCACGAAGGTCTGACGCAGCTTTCCGAAATCGCCCTGGTAGGTCGTCAGGTGGTCGGCATCGATGTTGGTGACCACGGCGACCATCGGTTGCAAATACAGGAACGACGCATCGCTTTCGTCCGCTTCGGCAACCAGGAAACGCCCGGCGCCCAACCGTGCGTGACTGGCGGCGCTGTTCAGCAAACCGCCGATCACGAAAGTCGGATCTAGCCCGCCCTCCGCCAACAGGCTGGCGACCAGGCTGGTGGTCGTGGTCTTCCCGTGCGTGCCGGCGACGGCAATGCCGTAGCGGAAACGCATCAGTTCGGCGAGCATCTCGGCGCGCGGGACCACGGGTATGCGACGCTCGCGCGCCTCGACCACTTCGGGGTTGCGGTCGTTCACCGCGCTGGACACCACCACGACATCGCTGTCCTGTACGTGCTCCGCATGGTGTCCGGTGAATACCGTGACGCCCAGCGAATCCAGGCGGCGCGTGACCTCGTTGCTGCGCAGGTCGGAACCTTGCACCTCGTAACCCAGGTTGCACAGCACCTCCGCAATGCCGCCCATACCGGCGCCACCGATACCGACGAAGTGGACGCGACGCACGCGCCCCATTCCGCCGGGCTGTACGCCGATGTTCATGCCCGCATCGCTCATGCCGCACGCTCCCGCAGATCCGGACCGCCGGCCACTTGCAGACATTGTTCCGCGACGGTACGGGCAGCCTCCGGACGCGCCAATCGGCGCGCCGCGCTCGCCATGCGCGCCAACTGCCCGGGGGCGGCCATAAAGTCACGCAACAGCTCGGCGAGACGTGCTGCGTTCAGCTCCTGTTGCGGTATCAGCAGCGCGGCCCCCGCATCGACCAGGTAGCGCGCGTTGCTGGTCTGGTGATCGTCGACGGCATGCGGGTAAGGGACCAGGACGGCGGCGACACCGACGGCGGTCAGTTCGGCGATGGTGAGGGCGCCGGCGCGGCAGATCACCAGGTCGGCCCAGGCATACGCAGCGGCCATGTCGTCGACGAAGGCGTCGACCTGTGCCTCGACCTGCGCGCTGGCGTAGGCCGCGCGCGCGGCGTCCACATGGCGCGTACCGGCTTGATGCCGCACGTCCGGACGCTTCGCGACCGGCAACTGCGCAAGCGCCGCCGGCACGATATCGTTCAAGGCCTGTGCACCGAGGCTGCCGCCCAGCACCAGCAGGCGCAGCGTGCCGCTCCGCCCCGCCAGGCGTTGTTCCGGCGGCGCGACCTGACTGATCGCATCACGCACCGGGTTGCCCGTATGCAGCGGCCGGAGGCGCGCCGGCAGGCTGCCTGGGAAGGCCTCCATGACGCGCGTCGCCAAAGGCGCGAGCACACGGTTGGTCAGACCGGCGATCGAGTTCTGTTCATGAATCAGCAACGGGCGCCGCAGCAGCCAGGCCATGAAGCCGCCGGGTCCTGTGACGAAACCGCCCATGCCCAGTACCGCCCGCGGGCGTGCGCGCCGCAGGATGCGGCCGGCCTGCAACAGCGCCGATGCCAGCATGAAGGGCGCGCTCAAGCTGCGGACAAAGCCCTTGCCACGCAGGCCGCGCACCCGCAACGCCGCCATCGGCAGACCGGCGTTCGCGACCAGTCGCGCCTCCATTCCGTCCGGCGTGCCCAACCAGAGCACGGCCTGTCCGGCACGCCGCAATTCGTCGGCCACCGCCAATGCCGGAAACACATGCCCCCCGGTGCCGCCGGCCATGATCAGCACGGCATTGCGCGGCCAGCTGTCAGGTGCGACGGCGCTCATGCCGACCTCCGTGCAACCTGCAGCCGTCGCGCCGGTGCCGCATCCGGCTTGGTCGGCAGGCGATGCACCGAACCGCGCGTCTCGTAATCGATGCGCAACAGCAGGGCGATCGCCGTGCACATCACCACCAGACTGCTGCCGCCGTAACTCATCAGCGGCAAGGTCAGACCTTTGGTCGGCAATGCGCCCATGTTGACGCCCATGTTGATGAAG
>JBAYTM010000232.1:0-4698 GCA_041675685.1 Thiohalobacteraceae bacterium | reverse complement strand
CGCGGTCCGCGACGCCCTGGAAGCGGCGTTGCCGCGACTGCGGGAAATGTTCAACGCGAGCGGTTTTGAATTGGACGCCAACGTTTCGCAACATTCCTTTGCACAACAACAGCGTCAAGCCCAGGGCTTTAGTGCCGGTCACTCGGCGGTTGCGGCGGGTCTCGACGAGGGCGTTCCCGTCGCGGTCACGCAAGAGCTTGGCCCGCTTGGCGCTTTGTCTCGGGGCGGTGTGGATCTGTTCGTTTGACCCGGGCTTTGCATCGCGGCGACGAGGGTCCGCCCGGTGCATCGCCCGCTAAACTATGCTAACGTCGCAACCGTCCAAAATTACAAATAAAAACTACAATGGTCGGAGGCAGAAGAGGCGGGCGGAGGAGCGTGCAGGAGGCGGTCGTCAGGACCGCGCCGTTGGCGCTCGCCCGTGATCTGCGCAAAGAATTTCACTATGTTCTGCAGCTGAGCAACGACGACGCGCAGATCCTCCGTAAATATCATCAACCTTTATCGCAGGGCGCCGCGACGTTCGCGCAGGATTATTACAACTTCCTGTTCGACAACCCGGCCATAGCGGACGTGCTGTACGCCTACGAGCGAGGCGGCGGCAATATCGGCGACCTGGTGCGTTCGCAGTTGCAGCAGATGCTGCGCCTGCTGGACGCCGACCACGACGACGGCGTGGCGGACATCGGCGAGATCCATTTCTCCAAAGGTGTGAAGCCGGTGTGGGTCATGGGCGCCTACCGACTCTACCTGAATCATCTGCAGAAGCTGATCGACGCAACCCCGGGCATCGAGCCGGCGGACCGGCACCATTTGGAAACCGCGCTGGTCAAACGCGTGTTCCTCGACATGGGGCTGATGCTGCAAGGCTATTGGGATCGCATGCGCGCGCAGAGTGAACAAATGCGCGACGAATCCCAGTCGACGCTGGATCAGGTGGAACAACTGCTCGGCAATATTCCGCAGATCCTCTGGTCGTACGACGTGCGCGCCCAGGAGCTGCTGTATCTCACCCCGGCCCTGCGCGCGCTCTGTGTCGCAGGCGGTCAGGATCCCATTCCCTGCTTCGAGCGCATCCACGTGGCGGACCGGGAAAAGGTCGGTGCTGCATGGCAGCTGGCGCTCGAGGGCGAGGTGGCTTACGCGGAGGCGCGGGTGCTCTTGCATGGCGATGCGGAGCGCTGGTGTTGTTTCGAATTTCATCCCTGCCGCAGCGGGCGCCGGCGGGTCCAGCGCATCGACGGCGTGCTGCAGGATATTACCGAGACCCATCGGGCGATCGACAGTCTGGAACACCAGGCGACCACCGACGAGCTGACCGGGCTGGCCAACCGCGCGCTCTGGTACGACCGCGTCAATCAGGCCCTGGCCGGCTCTCGCCGCGAAGAAGGGCGCGAGGTCGTGCTGATGTTGCTCGACCTGGATCACTTCAAGGCCATCAACGATGAACTCGGGCATTTGGTGGGCGACGAGGCGTTGCGGCAGGTTGCGATACGTCTGCGCGCCGCATTGCGTGATTCGGACACGCTGGCGCGGCTGGGCGGCGACGAATTCGCCGTCCTGATGCCGGCGGTGCCGAGCGGCGAGTGCGCCGGTGAGCGCGTGGCCGCCAAACTTTTGAGCTGTTTCGATCGCCCGTTTTTGTGCGGCGAGCGCGACCTGTTCATCAACGCCTCGGTCGGCATCGCCCTCTATCCGGACCACGGCAACGACGTCAACGAGCTGCTGTCGCATGCCGACGTCGCCATGTACCGCGCCAAGCGCCGCGGCGGGCATTACAGCTTCTACTCCGCGGACGGCCAGGCCGGCGATGCGAACCAGTTGCGCTTTTCCGGGCAATTGCGGCATGCGCTCGACCGCAACGAGTTCGAATTGTTCTACCAGCCCAAAATCGACATTCGTGGACGGCAGGTGTGCGGCGTCGAGGCGCTGCTGCGTTGGCAACACCCGCAGCAGGGGCTGGTCGAACCCGACCAGTTTCTGCCGGTCGCCGAGCAGATCGGGCTGATGGCCCCGATCACGACCTGGGTACTGGTCACCGCCTTGCGCCAATGCAGGGCCTGGCGCGACATCGGTATCGAGATGCCCGTGTCGGTGAACGTCTCGGCGCGTTCCTTCCAGAACCCGCGATTGCTCGAACGCATCCAATGGGCGCTGCAGCAGGCGGACGTCGAAGGCGACTGCCTGGAAATCGAGATCACCGAAGACTCGCTCATGGGCGACCTGGGGCGCGGCGCCGAGATGCTGTCCCAGCTACACCAGATGGGCGTCGCCGTCGCCGTCGACGATTTCGGCACCGGCTATTCCTCGCTGTCGTACCTGAAACGCCTGCCCATCAACACACTCAAAATCGACAAGTCGTTTCTGGTCGACGTGGCGCACAACGACAGCGATGCGCTGATCGTGCGCTCCATCATCGACCTGGGACACAACCTTGGCTTCCAGGTGGTCGCCGAAGGCGTCGAAGACCTGGCCGCCCTGGATTTGCTGACCCGGCTCGGCTGCGATGCCGCGCAGGGCTTCCATATCAGTCATCCCTTGCCGCAGCTTAGATTCGACGACTGGTTGCGGACGTCGTCCTGGGAAGGCGCCAGAACCGTAAACTGAGTCGGCAGATCGCGCCGGCATGCCCGGTCGATCCATTGGGGCAGCGTCCCGAGCGGGCAGGCGGGTTTTGCGGGTCGCCAAGTTTCCGGCTGAATTCGATCACGCGGGGACGTCAATTCCCCGGCGCCTTGCAGGAATCCCCTCGCAACCCACTCTTCGCTTTAGAAATATTATTCTCTGACGCCGTGGCATAGGACTTGCTTTTCCCTGAAAAACGCATTTCAGGGGACTGTTCCACATGGCAAGACAAGACCTCGATCTCAACATCGAAGCGATGGCGCCGGCCAAAAAATCCGGCGCGATGAAGTGGATCCTCATCGGCATGTTGATGCTCTCCCTGCTGGGCGGCGCAACCGTCGGCACCTTGTACTTTGCCGGTGTCATCGGCGACACCACCGCCGACGCATCGACCACCGGTGGCAAGAATGCCAAGAAGGGGCCCCAGATCTATCTGGCGATGGATCCGGCCTTCGTAGTCAACTTCGACGCCACAGCCTCCGTTCGCTTCATGCAGATCGCTTTGCAGGTCGCGGCGCGCGACCCCGCAATCATCGAAAGCGTCAAGGAACATACCCCGGCGATCCGCAACGGCCTGGTGATGCTGTACTCGAGCCAGGATCCGGTCGCGCTCAATACGCGCGCAGGGAAAGAGGCGTTGCTGCAGGAATCTCTCGATGAAATCAACCGCGTGTTGACGCTGCAGACCGGCAGCGCCGGTGTGGAAAACGTCTATTTCACCAGCTTCGTGATGCAGTAGAGGCGCCAGTGAACGATCTACTCTCACAAGAAGAAATCGATGCCCTGTTGCACGGGGTCGGTAGCGGCGATATCGACACCGATACCGGCGCCGATCTCGCCGACGGCGAAGCGCAGAACTACGATTTCACCAGCCAGGACCGCATCGTCCGCGGGCGCATGCCCACGCTGGAGATGATCAACGAGCGCTTCGCGCGGTATTTCCGCATCAGCCTTTTCAACATGCTGCGACGCACCGCGGAAATTTCCGTCGGCGGCGTGCAGATGCTCAAATTCGCCGAATATGTACACAGCCTGTTCGTGCCGACCAGCCTCAATTTGGTCAAGGTGAATCCGCTGCGCGGGACGGGGCTGTTTGTGTTCGATCCGAAGCTGGTCTTCATCGTCGTTGACAATTACTTCGGGGGCGACGGCCGTTTTCCTACCAAGATCGAAGGTCGTGAGTTCACGCCCACCGAACAACGCGTCATTCAACGCATCCTGCATCAGGCCTTCGAGGATTTGATCCAGGCCTGGCGCCCGGTGTTGCCGATCAGCTTCGAATACCTGAATTCCGAGGTCAATCCGCAGTTCGCCAACATCGTGAGCCCGACCGAGGTGGTGGTGGTGTCCACCTTCCATATCGAGCTCGAGGGCGGCGGCGGCGCGCTGCATGTGACCTTCCCGTACGCCATGGTGGAACCGATTCGCGACCTGCTGGATGCCGGTGTCCAGAGCGATCGCAGCGAAGTCGACGACCGGTGGCGGGTGGCGATCCGCGAAGAGATGAAAAGCGCCGAGGTCGAACTGTCCAGCATGCTCGCCGAGACCACCATCAGCATGCACGATCTGCTGAATCTCAAGGCCGGCGACGTCATCCCGATCGACTTTCCGGAACTGGTGACCTTGCGCGCTGAGGACATCCCGGTGTTCCGCGGACGCTTCGGCACGGCGCAGGGCAATCACGCCATCAAGATCACGGAAACCGTCCAGCTGAAGCAGCTGGCGTATTCCCACTCCACCAACTAGGTCAGCAGGTATCTGCCATGAGCGAAGAGATCGATAGCCAGGACGACGCAATGGACGACTGGGGCGCCGCGCTTGCCGAGCAGGCGGAGACCGAGAAAGGGGCCAAGCCGTCGGCTGCCGCCAATGTCCAGGTTGCCGAGTTGGACGCGCTGGAGAGCGACAACCTGCCTATGGTGGGCGGCGACGATCGGAATCTCGACATGATTCTCGACATCCCGGTCACCATCGCCATGGAAATCGGCCGTACCAAAATCAGTATCCGCAACCTGTTGCAGCTCAATCAGGGATCGGTCGTCGAACTGGATCGCCTCGCAGGCGAACCCATGG
>JBAYTM010000231.1:0-4700 GCA_041675685.1 Thiohalobacteraceae bacterium | reverse complement strand
CGCTGACCCTGGGCCTGCCGGAAGCCGTCCGCGCGCGCCTGCGCTCCGCCTGGCCCTATCACCTTGCGTACAACCTGGGGCGCATCACCAGTTACGGCTTCGCAGGGGCATTGGCCGGCGGCCTGGGCGGACTGGTGCTGCAATTGACCGCACTGCACCAGGCGCAACAGATGCTGCAGGTCCTGGCGGCCCTGTTCATGCTTGCGTTGGGGCTTTATCTCGGCGGCTGGTGGTCCGGCCTGTTGCGCATCGAACGGCTTGGCGGCGTCTTGTGGCGTCGGGTCGAACCCTTCGGTCGGCGTTTCCTGCCGGTCGCCTCGCCTGCGCAGGCCTTTGCGCTCGGACTGGTCTGGGGCTGGCTGCCCTGCGGACTGGTCTACAGCGTGCTGGTCTGGTCTCTGGCGGCCGGGAGCGCGTTGGACGGCGCCAAGCTGATGCTGAGCTTCGGCCTCGGCACTTTGCCCAATCTGCTGCTGATGGGGCTGCTCGCGGCCCGGCTCGGCGCGTTCGTACGCCGGCCCTGGCCGCGACGGATCGCGGGCGGTTTGGTCGCGGCCTTCGGGGTCCTGCTGCTGCTGCGCGTCTTCAGCGGCTGAAGAACTGCTGCCGGAACTGGACCTGGAAAGTCTCCTTCTCGCCTTCCGGCTGTACCTCTATCCTGAAATTCAGCGTCTCTTCATTGGCGACGCCAAAGTCGGCGATGTAATAGATCGCATTGGGTTCGCGGATTTCGCGCAGGTCCAATGTGCGCTGTACGCCGGTCAGGTTGGTGGTCGTCCCCCGAACTTCTGCAGATACCGGCTGACCGGCCGCGCCGAGCACCTTACGCAGCACGACGACATTGACGATCGCGTGGCTGCCGCTGCGCCTGATGTTGTACTCGGTGGCCACCTTGGGCGGCAGCAGGTCGGTGGTCAGCGCGTTGAAGTGCACGACATATTCGCCGAAGTCCTGGGAGCTCTCCGCACGCGCGGTCAGCGCGAGTACCATCAGACCGGCCAGACACAGCAGCTGCAGCAGTTTATTGGATTTCTTCATGGCGGCTTCTCCCAAGTGAATCGATAATCGAACTATAGCCCATGCAGTCCCTCGCCAGACAGTGGGGCGCCGACAGGCTGCGCCATCCCTACGCCCCGGCCGCTACTCCGGGTCTTGCGCGGCCATAACGCAATCCCGACCGGCTTGCTTGGCGGCATAGAGCGCCGCATCGGCACGCGCGATCAGGCTGTCCACACTGTCGCCGGGATGGGCCAGCGCCACGCCCTGACTAATGGTGATACGGCGCGCGTTCTCACCGATCTCGAAGGCATGGTCGGCGAAACGCCGGCGCACGCGTTCGGCGATCTGCATCGCGGCATCCAGGTCCGTGTTGCGCAATACCGCAATGAACTCCTCGCCCCCATAACGGCCGACCAGGTCGAAGTCCCGCAGGATCGTCCCGAGCCGTGCGGCGGCGTCGCGCAGTACCTGATCGCCCGCCGGGTGACCGAAACTGTCATTGATCGCCTTGAAGCGGTCGAGGTCCGCCATGATCACGCACAGCGGCCGATCCGCGCGCACCGCCTCGGCCAACGCCTGCGACAGACGCGGCAAGATGCTGGCCCGATTCGCCAGCCCGGTCAACGCGTCGGTACCGGCCTGATGCCGCAGCTGCGCGCGCTCGTCGCGCAGACGCGCCACGGAGGATTCCAAGTGGCGGATCTGCGCGATGTGATACACCTCGCTGGCGAGCGAAGTATCCAGCGCCGCGATCTTGTGCAGGAACCTGCTCAGCAGACGACGCTCGTCGGTCGCCTCGATGCAGCGCTCGATATGCGCCTCGATGATCGACTCCAGGGCCTGATAGGCGCATAGATACAGCCCCAGCGGCACGCCGACCCAGGCGTGCACCAGGCCGATCCGCAGGCGGTCCTCGAAATAGGCCTGGTTCGTGAAGTCCTCGCCCAAGCGCAGGAGATAGCCGATCTGCCGGTGCGCGAGCCGCTCGCGGTCGGCGTGCGCGAGCAGCCGGCTGGATTCGGCATCGGCGAGGAGCTTGGCGTAGAATGCCTCGATCAAGGCATCCGCATTCGGCTCGACGACCGCCGTACGCAGTCGCCGCGCAAGCGCGGCGTCCTGCGGCGATAGTCCGAGCAGGTCCAGGCGCGCCTTGCGCCAGTCGGCGTCGAACCCGAAGCTGTCGCAGTAGTGCGTAGGAGCTGAGGTATGAATCATTCGGGAACTCGTCGCGAAGGCAGGAGTCAAAACGCCTCGACTTGAGCCCGCGCGGGATCCGACTATAAAATTCGCCCGCGCAGCCGGCCACCTCCATCGACCTGAGCCGATCATAACCAAAATGGACAAGGAAATCCTGGTAGACGTCGAACACCTGTACCGCTATTACGGCCCCACGTGCGCCGTGCAGGATGTCAGTTTTCAACTCGCAAAGGGCGATGTGCTGGGCTTCCTCGGCCCCAACGGGGCTGGCAAATCCAGCAGTATGCAGATGCTCACCGGCAACCTCGCGCCGACCGCCGGCAAGGTCCGGGTGCACGGCATCGACCTGCTGGACGAACCCAAACGCGCCAAACGCGAACTTGGCTACCTGCCCGAACAACCGCCGCTCTATCGCGAACACACGGTCGACGAATTCCTCGCCTATTGCGGCCGCCTGCACCGGGTACCGCGCAACCGCCTGCACCTGGCGCTCGACAGCGCCAAGGAACGCTGCGGGCTCGGGGCCGTTGGCAAGCGCCTGATCGGCAACCTCTCCAAGGGTTATCAGCAGCGCGTGGGCATCGCCCAGGCCATCCTGCACAATCCGGCCGTGGTGGTCCTCGACGAACCGACCGTCGGTCTGGACCCGATCCAGATACGCGAGATCCGTCACCTCGTCCGCGAACTCGGCAACGACCACGGCATTATCCTCTCGACACACATACTGCCAGAGGTGCAGGGCGTCTGTAATCGCGTGCAGATCATCAACCGCGGCAGGCTGGTGTTCTCCGACAGCATGGCCGGACTCGAACAACACTTGCACTCGCAGCACCTGATCCTGCGGCTGCGCGCGGCGCCGCCACCGCAGACACTGACCGAATTGGCCGGCATCGCCGCCGTGGAACTGCTCGACGACGGACGTCTGCGCCTGCGTTACGAAGGCGACAATCCGGCCGCGGCGATCGCCGAGACCGCCGTCGCGCGCGGCTGGGGCCTCGAAGAGCTGATTCCCGAGCGCCGCACGCTGGAGCAGATCTTCGTTGAATTGACCATGCAGGACCCGACCGCGCAAGGCGCGGAAGGAGAGGCCGCCTGATGATTGCCCACATCGCCGCCCGCGAACTCCGGGCGCTGTTTCTGTCGCCACTGGCCTGGTCGGTCCTCGCCGTGGTGCAGTTCATCCTCGCCTACCTGTTCCTGGCGCAGATCGATACCTACATGATGTTCGCGCCGCAGCTGGCCGGGCGCGAGGATGCGCCCGGGGTCACCGATGTGATCGTCGCGCCCTTGTTCGGCAACGCCGCCGTAATCCTGTTGCTGGTCGCGCCGCTGATCACCATGCGCGTACTGAGCGAGGAACGTCGCAACCGGACGCTCAGCCTGCTGATCTCCGCACCGGTCTCGATGACGGAGATCATACTCGGCAAGTATCTGGGAATTCTGGGCTTCTTCTTCGTCGTGCTGGCGCTGCTGGCGGCGATGGCGTTATCCCTGTCGTTCGGCACCGATCTCGATTTCGGCAAGGTCGCCAGCGGCCTGGTCGGCCTGACGCTGCTGATCGGCGCCTTCTCGGCGGCAGGCCTCTACATGTCGAGCCTCACCGACCAGCCGACCATCGCGGCGGTCGGCAGTTTCGGACTGCTGTTGCTGTTGTGGATCATCAATTGGGCAGGCAGCTCGGGCGAGCAGGTGAGCGGACTTTTTAGCTATCTGTCGCTGGTCGGTCACTACGAGTCGCTCCTGAAGGGCCTGTTCAACAGCGCCGACGTCGTTTATTACCTGCTCTTCATACTGACGTTCCTGGTGTTGAGCATCCAACGCCTCGACGCCAACCGTCTGCCGCACTGAACCCGGATCATCATGGACGTTACGCGCAAGACCAAACTCGGTATCCGCCTGCAGCGTTACAGCTTCACGATCCTGTTCCTCGCGGCGATCGGCTTGCTGGCCTGGCTGAGCACCCAATACGTGCACCAGGCCGACTGGACCTCCGGTGGCCGCAACAGTCTGTCCGAGGACAGCGCCCGGCTGCTCGACACGCTCGAGGAACCGGTGATCATTACGGCCTATGCGCGTGAGAACGAGGCCTTGCGCAACCAGATCCGCGATGTGATTGCGCGTTATCAGCGCCGCAGTGCGCTCGTCGACCTTCGGTTCGTCAATCCCGATGCGGAACCCGAGCGGATGCGCGAACTGGGCGTCACCATGGACGGTGAACTGCGCGTGGAGTACCAGGGACGCAGCGAACGGGTGCAGGAACTTACCGAACAGGCGATCACGAACGCCCTGTTGCGGACGGCGCGCCAGGGCGAACGCTGGGTGAGCTTTCTGACGGGCCATGGCGAGCGCGACCCGAACGGCCAGGCCAATCACGATCTCGGCAACTTCGGGGCCGAACTGGGGCGCAAGGGCATCAAGGCACAGAGCCTGAACCTCGGGCAGAACCCTCAGATTCCCGGGAATACCAGCCTGTTGGTGATCGCCAGTCCGCAGGCGAACCTGCT
>JBAYTM010000230.1:0-4714 GCA_041675685.1 Thiohalobacteraceae bacterium | reverse complement strand
GCCGCCTGCTGAACCTCCTGGAGATCGCCGCCGATCTTGCCGAGCCGGACGGGCAGGGCGGTGAACTGATCCCCGAGGCGGTCATCAACGAAGTCGTGAGCGGGGGTGTGCGTCGCTTCGACAAAGGGGGAGAGGCGTTCTTCGATCAGATCTCGGCGCTGCACAAATCCGTGCGCGGGTCGAACCCGGACGCGGCCTTGTACTGGTTGACACGCATGCTCGACGGCGGCTGCGACGCGCTGTATCTGGCGCGGCGTCTGGTTCGCATGGCGAGCGAGGACATCGGCAACGCCGATCCGCGCGCGCTGGAGTTGACCCTGAACGCCTGGGATGTGCAGGAGCGCCTCGGCAGTCCGGAGGGCGAACTCGCCCTGGCCCAGGCCGTGGTCTACATGGCCTGTGCGCCAAAAAGCAATGCCCTGTATGTCGCATATAACCAAGCGCGGCGCGACGCGCGCGAGTTCGGCTCGCTTGAGGTGCCGCTGCACCTGCGCAATGCGCCGACCAAACTGATGAAGGAACTGGGTTACGGCGATCGCTACCGGTACGCGCACGACGAACCGGAGGGCTATGCGGCGGGGGAACGCTATTTCCCGGACGATATGCCCGAACGCCGCTACTACCAACCGGTGCCGCGTGGCCTGGAAATCAAGATCGCCGAGAAGCTCGCACATCTGCGGGAGTTGGATCGCAAGGCGACGAAGAAGTCCTGAAGTCTCGGGTTACGCTTATCAAGTTAGGCGTTGTATAACCCGCGGCGACGGGCTACGAATCCCCGGGCCGAACCTTGGCCGGCACCGCCCGCTAGGCGATGCCCATTCGGCCGCTGCCTGTTGTAACATTGTCCCGCAATGAATAGTCGCTCGCGCCCGCGTACGTGAACCAGCTCGTCGCCATTGCCGCCGGCGGGGCGCTCGGCGCCCTTTTGCGCTTTTGGATTGCCACTGGCATTGCGGTCTGGCTGGGGAAGGATTTTCCGTACGGAACCTTGATCATCAATACCACCGGCAGTTTGGCGGTCGGGGTGCTGTATGTCGTCCTGCTGGACCGCTTCGATGGTGAACTGGCATGGCGTGCATTTTTGATCGTCGGGCTGCTGGGGGCCTTCACCACCTTTTCCACCTTCTCGCTGGAAACTGTCAACCTCCTCCAGGCCGGAGAAGGCGTTAAAGCCCTCGCGAATATCCTCTTGAGCGTCGTTCTCTGTATAGGGGCGGCGGCCGCCGGCGTGCTGATCGGGAGGCAGTTATGAACAGGATCGAAGCGCGCTGCGTCCGCATCTATCGTACGGGGCATGAGAAGGCCGCCAAAAGATCAAGAACACCCGGTAAAATCTGAATTCAATTACTTCCCCGGTCTCGCCGGTCGAACTCGACTCATTCAATGGATAGCTGACCATGTTGGACCCCAAACGCTTACGCACGGAACTCGATCAAGTCGCGGCGCAGCTGGCGCGGCGCGGCTTCAGTCTGGATGTCGCACGCCTCCAATCGCTCGAAGAAGAACGCAAGGTCATTCAGGTGCGCACCCAGGAACTGCAGGCGGAACGCAACAGTCGCTCCAAGGCCATTGGCCAGGCCAAGGCGAAAGGCGAAGACGTCGCGCCGCTGATGGAACAGGTCGCTGGCATCGGCGCCGAGCTCGAGACGGCCAAGCTACGCCTCGATGAACTCCAGGGCGATCTCGATGCAATGATGATGGCGATCCCGAATATGCCGCACGGTTCGGTACCCCCGGGCGTCGGTGAAGAAGACAACCTGGAGGTGCGCCGTTGGGGTGAGCCGCGACAGTTCGATTTCGACCCGAAGGATCACGTCGACATCGGCGCAGGACTCGGGCAGTTGGATTTCGAGACGGCCACCAAGATCACCGGCACGCGTTTCGCGGTGATGAGCGGCGCGCTGGCGCGCATGCACCGGGCGTTGATTCAGTTCATGCTCGATACGCATACGACACGACATGGCTATACCGAGACCTACGTGCCGTACATGGTCAATGCGGATAGCCTGCGCGGCACGGGACAGCTGCCGAAATTCGAGGACGATCTGTTTGCGCTTAAGGGCGAGCAGACCTATTACCTGATTCCAACCGCTGAAGTGCCGGTGACGAACATTCTGCGTGATGTCATCGTCGATGCCGCCTACATGCCGCGGAAATACGTCTGCCACACGCCCTGTTTTCGCTCCGAGGCAGGGTCCTATGGCAAGGACACGCGCGGTATGATCCGTCAGCATCAGTTCGAGAAGGTGGAACTGGTGCAGGCCGTGGCGCCGCAGCTGTCCTACCAGGCGCTGGAAGAATTGACCGGCCATGCGGAGACGATATTGCAGACACTAGGTCTGCCCTATCGGGTAATGGCGCTGTGCGCCGGCGACATGGGGTTCTCTTCCGCAAAGACCTACGATCTCGAAGTCTGGCTGCCGGGTCAGCAGAAATATCGCGAGATCTCGTCCTGCAGCAACTTCGAGGACTTCCAGGCCCGCCGCATGCAGGCGCGCTGGCGGAATCCCGAGACCGGCAAGCCCGAGTTGTTGCATACGCTGAACGGGTCCGGCCTGGCCGTCGGCCGCACGCTGGTCGCGATTCTCGAGAACTACCAGCAGGCGGACGGTTCGGTGCTGGTGCCGGAGGCCTTGCGCGGTTACATGGGCGGTACAGAGGTCGTCCGGCCCGCTTAGGTCATCCGCGAACGGCTTCTAAACGGTCCAGTCTGAAGCCGGCAGCAAGTCTAGGGAACCTCTGATTATTTCCCGCATCGCCCCGCTCACTGCGAGTTGATGCCGTAAATCAGCCTAATTTCGTATTTCGAGCCTACCCATCAGGAGTTTGCCCCGCCAAATCGGCCATTTTCCGGCCGTTCGGCGTACCGCAGGCGCACTACGCCTGCGCCAGTCGCAACAACCGTCGCTTCGCCAGCACGATATTCACCAGCGCGAACGCCGCGAACAGGTGATTGGCATTCTTCGCCAGGCCGCGATAGCGAACCTTGGTGAAACCGAACTGGCACTTCAGCACCCGGAACACATGTTCCACTTTGGCGCGCACCTTCGACTTGGTACGGTTCTTCCGTTGGTCCTCTTCGGTCAACGGTGCGTTGCGCCGGCCTTTGACGTGCGTGAAGTCCTGTGCCTGCGGCGCGTGCTCCGCCAGCACTTCATCCTGACCGGTGTAGGCCGAGTCGCCCCACACCCGTGTCTCCTCACCGTGCAACAGGTCCGACAGCACCCGCGAGTCATGCACGTTCGCCGCCGTCACGGCCGCCGAATGCACCAGCTTGTTATCGCTGTCCACGCCGATGTGCGCCTTCAGACCGAAATACCATTGATTGCCCTTCTTGGTCTGGTGCATCTCCGGATCGCGCGCACCCTCCTGGTTCTTGGTCGAGGACGGGGCGTTGATGATGGTCGCGTCCACAATCGTGCCGCGTGCGACCTTCAGGCCCTTCTCTGCCAGATGCACATTGACCAGCCGCAACAGCTCCGCCCCGAAGTCACGGGCCTCCATCAGATGCCGGAACTGGAGAATCGTGCTCTCGTCGGGCGCCGCCTCATTGCCCAGGTCGATACCAGCGAACTCGCGCATCGCTCGGGAATCGTACAACGCCTCTTCCATCGCCGGATCCGACAGGTTGTACCAGTGCTGCATGAAATAGATGCGCAGCATCCGCTCCAGTCCGATCGGCCGCCGGCCGGCACCCTGCGGGTTGGGGTAATACGGCGTCAGCGCCTCGGCCAGCGCCTGCCACGGAATCACTTGGCCCATCTCCTCCAGAAACCGCTCTTTGCGGGTCTTCTTGTGGTGCTTCTCAAAACCGCTGCTGAAGGTCTTCTGGCGCATGGGCATGTCCTATCCGGATAACTGCGGGCATTATCTCATGACTGGGAATTAATCAGACCTTCCTTAGGTGTAAATCAGCCGTTGTTCATAGCGCATCGTCCTATGACTTAAGCTGATGCGGCACTTCAGTTGGGACGACGGGACACTAGCATCTTGCTAATGTGCTTCTTAGCGAGCAAACCGGAAAGGCGGACGCCGCCTAAGCAGGTACCCGCTCCCCTCAATCCAAATACTCAAACAACTTCACCACCCTCTGCACGCCACCAACCCCGCTGGCTGCGCGCGCCGTCGCATCGCCTTCCGAACGCGTCAGCAGGCCCATCAGAAACACGGTGCCGTTTTCGGTGACCACCTTGACCCGGGTGGGATCGAAGTCTTCCATCCCCTTGATGCGGAACAGTGCGGTCTTGACCTTTGCCGTGATCAGCGTGTCGCTGCTGCGCGACATCACGGAGCTGGGTGCGGCGACGATGACTTCGTTGTGGACGCGACGCACCTTTTCGACGTTGCCGATGACTTCGCCGGCGCGCTGGCGTAACGCCTCGCTGGGCGCTTCGCCGCTGACCAGTACGATCATATTGAAGCTGGTGACGTTGATATGCCCCTGTCGCCGCAACTCCGGTTCGGCGTTGAGTGCGGTCGCGGCCTTCATCTCGATGGACTGGTCTTCGACGAAGCTGCCGACGGTACGACGATCGTGCGCTACGGTGGCGCCGGTCGCCACACCGCCCAGCATCAACGGCGCACAGCCTTGCAGGAGCCAAGTCCCGAGGATCGCGGTGACGATTAAGGGCTGCCAGCCTTTCATGAACTAATCCTCCTGTCCCAATAGTTGTTGATCGATCAAATCGCACAGACAGTGAATGATCAGGATGTG
>JBAYTM010000229.1:0-4715 GCA_041675685.1 Thiohalobacteraceae bacterium | reverse complement strand
GCCGGTCGCAACGGCGACTTCGACTATCTGGTGCAGGCCGGCAAACGGGAAGGTTTTCAAGTCGCCCATATGCACAGTTTCGAGGTCGGCAACGCGCGGGTGAGCAGCACGCGGATTCGCGAGGCGCTGCGCGCGGGAGACCTCACGGCGGCGGAGCACATGCTCGGACGCCGCTATCGGATGCTCGGGCGTGTCGCGCATGGCGACAAGCGGGGACGTACCATCGGTTTTCCGACCGCGAACCTGTTTCTGCACCGTCGGAGCACCCCCGTCCAGGGCGTCTTTGCGGTCGAGATGTATGGCTTGGACGCGGAGCCCTTGTGCGGCGTCGCCAATGTCGGCACGCGACCAACCGTCGACGGCACGCGCAGCCTGCTCGAGGTCCATCTATTCGACTTCGTCGGCGACATCTACGGGCGTTACGTCGCCGTCGAGTTCGTCCGAAAGATTCGCGACGAAAAGCGCTTCGATTCATTTGCGGAGCTCAAGGCGCAGATCGAGCAGGATGCGCAGCAGGCGCGAAATGTTTTCTCTAAACAGACACTTTAACCGCTAAGGACGCGAAGGCGCGCAAAGATAAATCGTTGCCACGGAATCCACGAACTAGGCTTGTGTATACATTGTTACATTTCGCGGGTTTCGTGAATTTCGTGGCTATTCAGGATTTCCCTTTGCGCGCCGTCGCGTCCTTAGCGGTTAAAGTTGAATTCCGTTTTTCGCAATTGACCAGGACCCCAATGTGGCTGATTACAAAGATACGCTGAACTTGCCGAGCACGGATTTCCCGATGAGAGGCAATCTTGCGCAACGCGAGCCCGAGATGCTCAGGCACTGGGACGCCATCGGGCTGTATCAGCTGATGCGCGAGGCGGGCGCCGGGCGTCCGCGCTTCGTGTTGCATGACGGCCCGCCCTATGCGAATGGTGAGATCCACATCGGCCACGCCGTCAACAAGATCCTCAAGGACATCATCGTCAAGAGCAAGACCTTGTCCGGTTTCGATGCGCCCTACGTGCCGGGCTGGGATTGCCACGGATTGCCGATCGAGTTGAATGTCGAAAAGAAGATCGGCAAGGCAGGACGGAAAGTCGGTCACGCCGAGTTCCGTGCCGCCTGTCGCAGCTATGCCGCTGAGCAGGTCGCCAAGCAGAAGGCCGACTTCGTTCGCCTCGGCGTGAGCGGGGACTGGGAACACCCCTACCTCACCATGGACTACAAATTCGAGGCCGACATCATTCGCGCGCTTGGGAAGATCGCGGCCAACGGTCATCTGACGCAAGGCTTCAAACCCGTGCATTGGTGCACGGATTGCGGTTCCGCGTTGGCCGAAGCCGAGGTCGAATACGAAGACAAGTCCTCACCCGCGATCGATGTGCGCTTCGGCGTGCTCGACGAGGAGGCGCTGCTGGCGCGCTGCAAGGTGCCGGAGGGCGGCGAGGGCACCGGGCCGCTGTCGGTCGTCATCTGGACGACCACCCCCTGGACGCTGCCGGCCAATCGTGCCGTCGCCCTGCATCCCGAACTCGACTACGTGGTGGTCCAGTGCAAAGGCGCACAAGGCGACGAACGGCTGCTGCTTGCCGACGCGCTGTATCGCGCCGCGCTCGTGCGTTACGGGATCGAAGACTATCGCGTCCTCGGTAATAGCAAAGGCGCGGAGCTCGAAGGGCTCAAGCTGCAGCATCCGTTCTACGCGCGGGAAGTGCCGATCATCCTCGGCGATCATGTCACCACGGAGACCGGCACGGGTGCCGTGCATACCGCGCCCGGCCATGGTCAGGACGACTACGTGGTCGGGCAGCGCTACGGCATCGAGGTCGATAACCCGGTCGGCGATGACGGCTGTTTCCTGCCCGGCACCGCGTTGTTCGCCGGGGAACATGTGTTGAAATCCAACGACCACGTCGTTGACGTACTGAAGACTCATGGCGCGTTGGTGCATGAGGAAAAGATCCGCCACAGCTATCCGCACTGCTGGCGGCACAAGACGCCGATCATCTTCCGCGCCACGCCGCAATGGTTCATCGGCATGGACCACAACGGTCTGCGCGCGAACGCCTTGCAGGCGATTCAAAAGGTGGAATGGATGCCGGGCTGGGGTCAGGCGCGTATTGAAGGCATGGTCGACAAGCGACCCGATTGGTGTATCTCGCGCCAGCGGACCTGGGGCGTTCCCATTGCCCTGTTCGTGCACAAGGCAAGCGGCAAACTGCATCCCGACAGCGCGCGCCTGATCGAGGAGGTGGCGCTATCGGTCGAGCGGCGCGGCATCGACGCCTGGTTCGATATCGACGCGGCCGATCTGCTCGGTAGCGAGGCCGCCGAATACCGCAAGATCACCGACACGCTGGATGTTTGGTTCGATTCAGGCGTAACGCACTTCGCGGTGCTCGATCAGCGCGGTCAGTTGGGTCGGCCGGCGGATCTTTACTTGGAAGGTTCGGATCAGCACCGCGGCTGGTTTCAGTCGTCGTTGATGACCTCGGTGGCCATGACCGGTACAGCGCCGTACCGGGGCGTCCTGACGCACGGCTTCACGGTGGACGCCAAAGGTCAGAAGATGTCCAAGTCCAAGGGCAACGTGGTGGCGCCGCAAAAGGTGGTCAACAGCCAGGGCGCCGATATCCTGCGGCTCTGGGTCGCCGCGACCGACTACCGCGGCGAGATGACGGTGTCCGATGAGATTCTGAAGCGCACCGCCGACGCCTACCGTCGTCTGCGCAACACCGCGCGTTTTCTGCTGGCCAATCTCAACGGCTTCGATCCGGTCGAACATATGCTGGCCCCGGATCAGATGCTGATGCTGGATCGCTGGGCGGTCGAGCGCGCGCGCTGGCTGCAGGCCGACATCCAGAGCGCCTACCAAAGCTACGAGTTCCACCTGATCTACCAGCGCGTGCACAATTTCTGCGCGGTCGATTTGGGCAGCTTCTACCTCGACGTGATCAAAGACCGCCAATACACCTGCAAGGCCGACAGCGTGGCGCGCCGCTCCGCGCAGACCGCCATGTATCTGATCGCCGAGGCGCTCACGCGTTGGCTGGCGCCGATTCTCAGCTTCACGGCGGACGAGATCTGGCGGCATCTTCCCGGCGAACGCGGCCAGTCGGTCTTTCTGGAGACCTGGTACGAGTTGCCCGCGATGTTCACGGGCAGCCTGGAAGCGCAGCACTACGGGATGGAATTCTGGAAGCAGGTGATGGCGGTGCGCGAAGTCGTCGCCAAGGAACTCGAGCGCCTGCGCGTCGCCGGCGGCATCGGTTCTTCCCTGGACGCCGAAGTCGATCTCTATTGCGGCCGCGAGATCCATGACCTGTTGCAGCGGCTGGGTGACGAACTGCGCTTTGTGCTGATCACCTCCTATGCGCGCGTGCACCCGGTCACCACGCCACCCGCAGATTCGGTGCACTTCGAGCTGGCGTCGGGGGATGAGCTGTGGGTGCAGGTGGCGCCATCCGAACACGCCAAGTGCGTCCGCTGCTGGCACCATCGCGAAGACGTCGGCACGCACGTCGAACATCCCGAGCTTTGTGGCCGCTGCGTCGAGAACCTCGGTCCGCAGGGCGAGCAGCGCAACTATGCCTGAACCCGTTTCGCGTCCTGGGTTGCGCTGGCTTTGGCTTGCCGCGATCGTCGTGGTTCTCGATCAGATCACCAAGTTCTGGGCGGAGGCGACCCTCAGATTCGGCGACTACATCGAGGTCTTCCCCTGGTTCAATCTAACGCTCGCCTACAATCGCGGCGCCGCATTCAGCTTTCTGGCGTCCGCGGGCGGCTGGCAGCGCTTCCTGTTTCTCGGCATCGGCCTGATCGCGACCGTGGTCATTATTGCCTGGCTGCGTCGTCTGCAAGCGCACGAGAAGTTCACTGCGATAGGCCTGGTCCTGATCCTGGGCGGCGCCATCGGCAACCTGATCGACCGCGCCCTCTATGGCCATGTCGTCGACTTCATCGACTGGCATTACGCGGGCTGGCATTGGCCGGCCTTCAATATCGCCGACTCGGCCATCACGGTCGGCGCTGTGCTCGTGGTGTTCGCCGGTCTGCGTTTGTCGCATAAGGCGGAGGCATAATGGCCCATCCCTCGCAGGTTCAGCCGGGCAGTCGGGTGCGTTTGCATCTCGCGATCAAGTTGGCGGACGGCACGGTCGCGGAGAGCACCTTCGATGCTGAGCCGCTGGATATCGTCATTGGCGACGGTACGCTGGTGCGAGGGCTGGAAGTCGCCCTGTACGGTATGCGCGTCGGACAGCGTCAGACCTTGACCTTGCACCCGGACCAAGCCTACGGCGCCCGCGACCCGGAAGCGGTCGGTTGGCTCCCGCGCATGCAGTTTCCGGTGGATATGGAGATTCAGCCCGGTACCCTGATCGGGTTCGAAGGCCCGGGTGGCGAAGAGATCGCGGCGTTGATCCTCGCTGTCGAAGCGGACCGCGTGCAGGTCGACTTCAATCATCCGCTGGCTGGAAAGCCGATCGTCTTCGAGTCGGAGATTCTTGCCGTCGAACCGCCGGATGAGATTGGGGATGAGATCCGGGATGAGATCTAAATCTGCATACTTTGTCGGGGAAAGAGCGTCCTGCGCCCGGTCCAGGCGGGGGTGATTTTCCCGTTATAATCTCGGCCAGAACCGCCATTGGAACCTTCACCATGCAGCTGCTGCTCGCCAATCCCAGGGGCTTTTGCGCAGGCGTCGATCGCGCGATCGAAATCGT
>JBAYTM010000228.1:0-4718 GCA_041675685.1 Thiohalobacteraceae bacterium | reverse complement strand
TTACATTTTCTCTACCCGGACCGGGGCCTTCATCTGCTGATCGACGACAAAGGCAAGGAGCTGCTTCAGTATGTCGCGCCACGCGACTTTGCGCGCCTCCGCGATCCGCTGTTGGAGGATGCGACCGCGGTCCCGCTGGAGCCGCGGTAAGCGAGCGCAGGGGTGATCTTGTCGACGGGTATCCGGTAGCTCCTGCGACGCGCGTTCCGATACGCCCGACCGCAGCGCGATGGTGATTTTGCGTCGGCAGTCGTTACGATGCGGCAACCTTGCGGCGTCGCAACCATAATCCGGCCAATCCCGACAGCAGCAGGCCGCTCGCCGCGGGCAAGGGCACCGGCGTCACATCCCAGCCGATAAGATCAAGGGCGCGCAGGTCGGCCGCGGTGAGCGAACCGCCTTCGCCAGCGCCGAAGCTCGCTCCGAACAGGCCGATATCGAGGCCCTGCTTCCAGTGCGAGGCCTGTTCGCCATCGCCGGTCGCCTCGCCGGTCGCCATGGCGTATTCCAGTCCCTCGCCGACATACAGCACCTGTTCCTCGGCAACGGAGCCGGTGACCAGGACGCGCCCTGCGTTCGTGAAGTCCGCGGCGCCTTCACCCGGCTCCAACCGGAACAGGTCCAGGGTCGTCGGCGAGAGCGTCAGCAGTTCGGAGCATTCCCCGCCGAACACGCAATCGACCTCGTCCACCGTGGACTCGAAGCCGAGGATATGGCCGATCTCGTGCATCGCGATGGCCGTGAAGTCGAACAGGTCGCCGGAGATGCCGTCGTTGGGGTCGAAGTCGAACCCGGTGTCGGCATTGAACTCGAGCAGGCCGTCGGACTCACCGAACCCGCCTACGTCGAATCCCAGCGCCTTGGCGTTGGCCGAGGTCAGCGCGACCTCTCCGCTGAGCGCCATACCGCTCGGAATGAAGGCGTTGAACTGACCGGCGGTCGGCAGCTGCTCGGTAATGTCTCCGGCACGTCCGTATTGCGCCTGGTCGGAGACCACGGCGTCGCGGATGGTGGTGTAACCGCCCACGACCCATGCGGACTCGCTGTAGGCGAGCGTACTGGACGACATGGTGGAAAAGCCGGCGTCGATCTGGATGGTTACCGGGTCGGCGAAGCGCCGCATGTAATGATCCGCGGCGGCATCCAGCGCGCTGGACGCCTCGGGTATCGCCAACAGGCTTGCGCTCTTGTTCCAGGTGATGTCCAGCGCCTGTGCCTGAGCGCTCAGCAATACGCCGGCGACAACAACGGTCGTGACAATCGTGGTGGAAGACATGCGGCAGCCTCGTCCATAAGTGAAAGCCATGCGCCGGCCGGCGCGGTTCGGACAGAATGCGTTTCGCCCCGTGTCGGGGCCGGGAACGGATCGTCCGCGGGAATTGTATGGCGATGTCCACGGCGGCGGTATGTGAAATCGCAATCACAGTCGCTCGAGAATGCACGGCCGGGCGCGCAGTCTCTTGTGCCGATTTTGCCCGACGGAAATACGATGAGCGCGTACTGCGCATGCTTGGATGCGGCGAGCCGGCCGGCGACGGAGCGACTGCCGCTCGACATGCGCCATTGCGATGAACCGCATTCGATTTGCCAATCCGGTCGCATCCGCCCGATGCCACCCCACGTAGACTGAATCTGGGCCGATATCGGCCGTTGCGCCGCGCTGTCCGGCCGTAGGGAGGTCGATCCGGTGGGGTTCTTCAAGAGCATACGCGGCAAGATCGTCGTCTTCGCCATCCTGGCGACCCTGATCCCGTCGCTGGGACTCGGTCTGACGTCGTTCCGCTACAGCCAGGGCGTCATCGAAGAAAAGGTCGCCCACGAACTGCGTTCGCTTGCGAGCTATGCGGGGCGTGCACTCGACCTGTGGATCCAGGAGCGCATCCATGATGTGCGCGCGCTATCGACGTCCAGGGTAGTGATCAACGGGCTCGACGCTGTCGTACACGGACCCCGCATGGCCGACGGCGAGCCCGACGGTGAGAGTGCTGCGTTGACTCAATATCTGCGCTCTGTGCAGCGCAGGCTCCCGCCGCTGCTGGAACTTACGGTACTGGACAGCGCCGGTCGTACCGTCGCCAGCAGCACCGCTACACCGGCGCCGGTACGCCTGCCCGAGGCCTGGCCCCAGGACGCCATCACCGAGGGCCTTGTTCTCGCTTCGCCCCACTGGGAGCCGGCGCGCGCGGCGCCGACCCTGATCGTCGCCGTCCCGGTATTGTCCGTGAATAACGAACTTCTCGGCGCGCTGGCGGCCGTGATCGATCTGCGCGTTGTGCAGCCGCAGCTGAAGGGCACGGCGAGCTTTCCCTCCGGCGAAGTGACCTTGCTGGACACAAGCGGCTGGCCGCTGGTCGGGACCTTGCCCATCACGACGCGGCAACCGCTGCAAGACGAGGTCCTGCGGCGCCTGCACGCCCAACCCGATCGACCGTTCGAATTCCAAGGCTTCGATCAGCGCCTCGTACTCGGTGTGGCCGACACGGCTGGGCAACGGTCCGGCATGGTCCTGGCGCAGAAGGACCGTGCCGAGGTCTACGCGGCCTGGGGCGCGCTGCGTAGTCAACTGTTCATATTGATCGCCGGATTGTCGCTGCTCGTGGGGCTGCTGGCCTATCAGATGAGCCGCTCCATCGTCACGCCGCTCCAACGACTGATCGGCGCGGCGGAGCAGATCGCCGACGGCGACCTGGTCGTGCAGCTGCCTGCCGCCAGCGACGACGAGATCGGCCGTCTGACGCGGGCGTTCAACCAGATGACGGACAGTCTGTGTCGCAGCCGCGCCGAGATCGACGCCGCCAGCCACACCCTGCAACAGCAGAATCGGATGTTGGAGCGGTTATCGGTCACCGACAGCCTCACCGGGCTGTTTAACCGCAGGAAGCTCGCGGAGCTTCTCGCCGACCAGATCGCGCTGTTCCGGCGAAGTCACCGCACCTTCTCGGTACTCATGCTGGACATCGATCACTTCAAACCGCTCAACGACAGTTACGGCCATCTGGTGGGGGACGCAGTGCTCGCGCAAGTGGCAAACATCATCGCCCAGGCAATCCGCAATGTGGACGCCGCGGCGCGCTACGGCGGCGAAGAGTTCGCCGTCGTGCTGGTCGAGACGTCCGCACAGACCGCATTGGAGACCGCGGAACGCATCCGTGCCAAGGTGGCGGCGGTCCGTTACGAAGCCGGCGAACAGGGTCTTTCTGTGACGTTGAGCGTCGGCGTCGCAGAGTGCACGGAAGACGACACGACCGCTGAAACTGTCATCGCGCGCGCAGACCAGGCGCTCTATCAGGCCAAGGCGGCCGGGCGTAATCGCGTGTATGGCGGGGTATGACGCGCGGGTAACGTCGTGGGCTGTATTTCGCGCGCCGTTCGATGCGGGTGCATCCGGGTTGCGGTCGAACCAGTGTTCAGCAGCGGATCAGGTCGGTCAGCGGTACGTCCGGACACCCAAAACTCACAGGCCGCGCACTCGGAGTTCACTCGGCGGGCGGGTTCGGCGCCTCCAGCAGCGGTCCATACACCCAGCCCGCGCGTCCGTCGTCGGTGTGTATGTGCAACCACTCGCCGCGGTAGGCGTGCGCCTGTAGCGCTGTGCCTTGTCGCAGCAGACTCAGCACGGGTTCGGTACGCCCCGGCTGTGCGCGCAGGTTGCTGTCGACGCGCGTGCGCAGGGCGAGCGGCGTATGCAAAGGCGTTTCCTCCGCATCGCGCACGCCCGGTACGAGGCGGCCTCCGCCTGCCAGCGTCTCGATAATCGCCTGGGATTCTGCGGCGAGTTCCACAGCGGCGCCATACTCACCCTGCGCAAAGGACTCCGCGCCCGCATCCAGAAGGCGCTGTGCCTCGGCGATCTGCGCCGCCCTGAGTGGTGTTTGCGCCTCTGTCTCCATGCCTAGCAGGGCGACTTCCGCCTCGGCAAGCCGCGAGGCGGCATCGGCCTGGGTGGCGAGCCGGCGCAGTTTCACCTCGGCACGCGCGACTTCGACGGTGATTTCTTTGAGCGCGGTGGCCTGCACGCTCTGCTGTGCACGCAGCTGCTGCACTTCCGCGTCTCTTTCGGCAAGGGTCTGTTGGAGGCGAGCCACTTCCTGATCGCGCGGGTCGCAATCCGAGGTCGCCGGGCCCGGCGCAGGCGACTGCAACAGCGCGCAACCCGATAGCGCCCATGCCAGCAACACCGACGCCGCCGCTGCCCGTAACCCCCGTATGGGCGCGGCCCGAGCCGTACCTCCAGGTAGTCGGAACCGGCAGTCCGTCTCGCAAGCCAAATTGGTCACCCGCTTTATCCTCTGTGCAACGCGCGCAGCGTGCCACAGGGCGCTTCGGTGATCTGCGACCTGTATCCATAAACGGTGCAAGAAGTGCGCGCCAAGGGGCGTGGAAAGCTATGCGGGTCTGCAACCTGGTATAGCGTCCGCTTGCAGGAGACGCCGTTTCAGGTGAGCCGGACGGGTAGTCGGCGCAGTCGCCGGCCGGTCGCCGCGAATACCGCATTGACGACCGCGGGCGCAACGACCGGTACGGCGGGCTCGCCTACGCCGCCCGGGGCGTCCTGGCTCGGGACGATGTGTACTTCGACGTCCGGCATCTCCGCCAGGCTGAGTAATGGATAGTCCTGGAAATTTGCCTGCTGCACCCGACCCTCGCCGATATGGATCTCCTCGTGCAGCACGGCCGAAAGCCCGAAGGCGATGCCGCCCTCGATCTGCGCCCTCACG
>JBAYTM010000227.1:0-4720 GCA_041675685.1 Thiohalobacteraceae bacterium | reverse complement strand
TGGACAAGCTGAAGATCGACGATCCGGTCGGTGCCATTTCGGTACACGGCGTGGTCGGCATGTGGGGCCTGGTCGCGGTGGCCTGGAGCAACCCTGAGGCGACGCTTACGGCGCAGCTGACCGGGCTGGTGACGATTTTTGCCTGGGTTTTCATCGCCAGCCTCATCGTCTGGGGCCTGATCAAGATGGTCATGGGCATCCGTGTCACTGCCGAAGAGGAATACGCGGGCGTGGATTTGACCGAGTGCGGCCTGGAGGCCTATCCGGAGTTCACCGGCTCGAAGGGGTCGGGCCTGTGATCGGAATGACGGGAGACAAAACGCACGACGGGAGTTGTGTAGAAAATTGCAAGAGGCAAAACTCAAAAGGCAGGTAAGTTCCTTCTCTACATATCAAGACCGGAAAAAACGACGGGCGCCGAGGGCGCCCGTTTTTTTCGGCGCCGGCGCGCTTCTATGGACGCTAATCCTCATGGGCGTCCGTTACGCTGCCCCGTCGACTGAAAGCTAGAGCGTCTTATGCGTTCCGTCGCAGTAGGGTTTGTTGGCGCTTTGTTTACAGCCGCATAGCCAGACCTTCGTCTTCTCCGTCAGCTCCACCTTGACGGGCGAGAACTCCGTGCCCTTGTGCGACCCGTCGCAAAACGGCTGTTTCTGCGATCTGCCGCACGCGCACCACCAGTGCGTGCCCGCCTCCAATTCCAGCGCATAAGGGGCCTTCTGCGGGATTTCGGGTTGTGCCATGCTGCCTCCTGAGAGTGGGTCGCGAATGACCAAAGTGCCGGCACGATACCGTGGGGCAGTACAGGCGTAAAGCCCGCAAAACGCAGTGTAATTGGGGTAGGGCGGATATGGAGCGGCTGCGTGCCGAGGCAATACAAGGTGCAGGATGGGGCCCGCTGAATCTCACGGTCGGTGCCGGCGAGTGCCTGTGTCTGCAGGGCCCTTCGGGCGCCGGCAAGACGCGCTTGTTGCGTGCACTGGCCGATCTCGATCCGCACGGCGGCCAAGTCTATCTCGACGACGTCGTCGCGGCCCGCATTCCCCCACCGCAATGGCGGCGCGAGGTGGCGCTGCTACCGGCGGACAGTCGCTGGTGGGCGACGACGGTCGCCGAGCATTTCCCTAAGCGCGCACGGCTCGATCCAGCTTCCGTTGGGCTGCCGGCGGCGGCGTTGCACTGGACGGTGGAGCGCCTGTCGAGTGGCGAGCGCCAGCGTTTGGCCTTGTTGCGGTTGCTGGCCAACCAACCCAAAGTCTTGTTGTTGGACGAGCCGACGGCGAATTTGGATGCCGCCAACGTGGCGCGTATCGAAACGTTGATCGCCGACTACCGACGAATACACTCTGCCGCTGTACTCTGGGTAAGCCACGACCAGGAGCAGATCGCGCGGATTGCCGACCGTTGCGCCACAATCGAGAACGGCCGCCTCACGGCATTGATCGAGGTTGCGGCATGATACATCTCGACGCGGCGGACCTCGCCATTGCTGCGGTGTTGGTGGTGCTGCTGGCCCTGCTGTCGGCACGGGTACAGCGCCGACTCGGCTGGCAGATTGCGTTCGCTGCAGTGCGTACCACAGTGCAGTTGCTGTTGGTCGGTCTGGTTCTGAAGACCCTGTTCGCCGCCGCTCATCCAGGCTGGGTCGCCCTGATGGCATCGTTCATGCTGCTGATGGCGGGTTACGAAGTCACCGCGCGACAGACACGCGCGCTGCGCGGCGGTTGGGCTTTCGGAATCGGCACCTTGTCGATGTTCCTGTCCTCGTTCACCGTCACCCTTTTTGCCCTCACCGTCATTATCGGCAACCATCCCTGGTATGCGCCCCAATACGCGATCCCCTTGCTCGGCATGCTGCTGGGCAACACCATGAGCGGCGTCGCCATCGCCATGGAGAGGTTGAGCCAGGTTGCATGGCAGCAGCGTGCGGAAATCGAGGCGCGGCTGATGTTGGGCCAATCGGCGCGCGAGGCCTTGCGTGACTACCGGCGTGATGCCGTGCGCGCCGGGCTGATTCCGATCATCAACGCCATGGCGACCGCCGGCGTGGTCAGCCTGCCCGGTATGATGACCGGCCAGATCCTCGCGGGCGCCTTGCCGGTCGAGGCAGTGAAATACCAGATCCTTATCATGTTTTTGATCTCGGTCGGCACCGGTCTCGGCACACTGGCGGCGGTCGCGGCGGCCTCGCGCCGCTTGTTCGATACGCGTCAACGGCTGCGGCTGGATCGCTTGCGAGCGCCCTGATCGCGCGGGAGCGATTTCGAAGCGCGCGCCAAGCCGCCCTGGACGAGGCTGCGCTGACGTACATCAACACAATTTTCCCGCTGCAATCGGTATACTTGCCCAGTTTTGTCGCCCGCCGGCCGGAATACGCGCCGGCTCCGCCCCAACACAAGCGAGATAGAGAGTGATGCCGGAGATCGACGCAAAAATCCAGAAGATCCTGGAACAGGTGGTCCGCCGCAATCCGGGCGAGAGCGAGTTCCATCAGGCCGTGAAGGAGGTCGTCGAGACGCTCGGCCTGGCGCTGCGTAAACACCCGGAATACGCCGAACACAAGATCATCGAGCGCCTTTGTGAGCCGGAGCGCCAGATCATCTTTCGCGTGCCCTGGCAGGACGATCGCGGCGAGGTGCACGTCAATCGCGGTTTTCGCGTCGGCTTCAACAGTGCACTTGGGCCTTACAAGGGCGGGCTGCGTTTCCATCCGTCCGTGTATCTGGGAACGATCAAATTCCTTGGCTTCGAGCAGGTGTTCAAGAATGCCATTACCGGGATGCCGCTCGGCGGCGGCAAGGGCGGCGCGGACTTCGACCCCAAAGGGAAATCCGACAACGAAGTGATGCGCTTCTGTCAGAGCTTCATGACCGAACTGTATCGGCACATCGGCGAAATGACCGACGTACCGGCCGGCGACATCGGCGTGGGCGGACGCGAGATCGGCTATCTGTTCGGGCAGTACAAACGTATTACCAACCGGTATGAATCCGGCGTGCTCACCGGCAAAAACCCGAGCTGGGGCGGCGCCCTGGTGCGGCGCGAATCAACCGGCTACGGTCTGGTGTTCTTCGTCGAAGAGATGCTTAAGGCGCGAGGCGCGGATCTGATCGGCAAGACCTGCGTCGTCTCGGGTTCGGGCAATGTCGCCATCCACGCCATCGAAAAGTTGCAGGCGTTGGGCGCCAAGGTGGTGGCCTGTTCGGATTCCAACGGGGTCATCTACCACGCCGGCGGTATTCGTCTCGACACCCTCAAGGAGCTCAAAGAGGCACAGCGACGCCGCATCAGCGTCTACGCGGAGCTCCACCCGGAGGCAAAATACATCGCCGATGGCAACATTTGGGACATCCCCTGTCAGGTGGCGCTACCCTGTGCGACCCAGAACGAGTTGAACGAACAGTCCGCGCGCACGCTGGTGAAGAACGGTTGTCTCGCCGTCGGTGAGGGCGCGAACATGCCGACCATGCCGGGCGGTGTGAAGGTGTTTATCGAGGCGGGCGTCGCCTTCGCGCCCGGCAAGGCCGCCAACGCCGGCGGGGTTGCGACCTCGGCGCTGGAAATGCAGCAGAATGCGAGTCGCGACGCCTGGACCTTCGAGCACACCGAGGAGCGGCTCCGGGAAATCATGTGCGGCATTCACCGCGATTGCTACGCCATGGCGGACGAATGCGGCAAACCGGGTAACTACGTGATCGGCGCCAACGTCGCCGGTTTCCGGCGCGTCGCCGACGCGATGCTCGCCTTCGGCGTGATCTGAGGAACAGGGTGGTCAGCGCGTGGCGGGGCCGCCTTTGATCCAGACCATTGGATCAGAGGCGGTCCGCTCCGCTCGCTGGAATCAGTTTACCCAGGTTGGCGCCGGCGCGTGTTCTTCGGAGCGCAGGCTGCGGACCTGGAACATGATGGCTTCGGTGAGCTGCACCAGCTCTTCACTCATCGGCGCAATCGCATTCAGGCCGCCGAGCAATTGCGTATTGCGGGCCAGATCCCCGCGATGCTCGGGTTCGGCCGGCAGTAAGGGATTGCCCGACAGGAAGCTCTGCAAGTGACCGGAAAAGGCCATCAGCAATTCGATGTCGTTGTAGGTGATGGTCTTTACGCCGTCCAGGGTGGTGCGGAACTGCTCCATGATGCTGACCAGGTTGCCGGTCAGATGGCGGATCTGAGGCACCAGCGTGGACATCGTCTCGATGCCCGAGCGAAGTGAGACCTCGTTGTTGATGATGAAGTTGCGCAGTCCCTGCAGGTTGGTTTTCAAATCCTCGTAAACGGCAGCGTCCGTCATGATCAAAGATCTCCTCCGGCTTATTGGAATTTTTGAATAGTTTTTATAGAGGCCGGGCGCGCTTACCGCGCGGGGCCGCGCGCAACTTTACCGGACCGGCGCGCGCCAGGCAATGCGGAAATCGACCACAGACAGGGCCGCGAGGAAGGGACGTATCGGCAAGGGCGGCGGTGATGCAGGCGCGGCCTCACAAATGGGCGACGCGCTGGTCCCGCAACCAGATCGAACGCGCCCGTCGTCAGGCTTCCAACAGGCGCCGAAAGAATTCCGGCATCGCCCAGGCGGCACGGTGTATCTCCGTGTTGTAGTAGAGGGTCTCGAAGTCCTTGTCGCGCGCGTCGGCCTCGCGGAACGCTTTGAGGTCGAGATTCTTACCCGCCATGGTGCAGCTCCACCAGCCGGACGGATACACCGGCTGCGGAAAAAACAGCG
>JBAYTM010000226.1:0-4721 GCA_041675685.1 Thiohalobacteraceae bacterium | reverse complement strand
GAAATGATCCGGCTCGGCGAGGCCCTCGGCGGCGAACGGGAAACCTTCATGGGCCTGACCGGCGTCGGCGATCTGGTGCTGACCTGCACCGATGACCAGTCGCGCAATCGGCGCATGGGGCTGGCGCTCGGCCGTGGCGAGTCGCGCGAGGCTGCGCACCGCGCCATCGACCAGGTCGTCGAAGGCGTAGACACCGCGCGCGAGATCCACAAACTCGGCAAACGCCACGGCGTCGAACTACCGATCAGCGAGCAGGTCTATCAAGTGCTCTACAACGGGCTCGACCCGCGCGACGCCGTGCAGACGCTGCTGGCGCGGGAACCGAAGGCGGAAACCCCCTAGAAATGCGCTTTCACCGCAAAGGACGCGAAGGCGCGCAAAGAAAAATCTGGGCCACGAGAATTACGAAACCTACCAGATCGGTTAACGTTTACGGCGTTACATTATCCTGGGTTTCATGGCTATACCGGGTTTCCCTTTGCGCGCCTTCGCGTCCTTTGCGGTGAAAACGGATTTGCTGTTATACGCAACCCGCGAAGCCCATCTGCCGCCAGGCCTCGTACACCACCACGGCGACGCTGTTGGAGAGATTCAGGCTGCGCACTTCGGGGCGCATCGGCAGGCGCAGGATCTGCTCGGGCTGCAGAGACGCCAGCAGGTCGGCAGGCAGGCCGCGAGTTTCGGGTCCAAACAGGAAGGCATCACCCGCCGCGAAGGCGGCCTGATCGTGGCGGCGCGTACCGCGCGTCGACAAGGCGAACAACCGCGCCGGGCGGATTTCCTCCAGAAAGCTTTCCAGATCCGCGTAATCGCGCACCTCGGCCCATTCGTGATAGTCCAATCCGGCACGCCGCAACTTACTGTCCTCGAGTTCGAAACCGAGCGGTCGAATCAGATGCAAACGGCTGCCGGTATTGGCGCAAAGGCGTATGATGTTGCCGGTGTTGGGCGGGATTTCCGGCTGATACAGGACGACGTGAAACATGCTTTTCGGCCCGTGAAAAGGTGGGTTGCGAGCGCATCATACCCCGTTCCAACAACCCGGCCCCGGTGGCATCGATGACCAACGAAGAACGCGACAAACTGGCGATCACCTTTTGCGGGATGCATTTCGATTCGCCGCTCGTGCTGCTTTCCGGCTGCGTCGGTTTCGGCGAGGAGTACACGCGGGTCGCGGGCTTCTCGAACCGCGACGTCGGTGCCATCTGCCTGAAAGGCACCACCGAGAGACCGCGGCTGGGCAACCCGCCGCACCGCGTCTACGAAACGCCGGACGGCATGCTCAACGCCATCGGCCTGCAGAATCCGGGCGTGGATAAAGTCGTCGATGAAATCCTGCCGAAGCTGGATTTTTCCGAGACGCGCTTCATCGCCAATGTCTCTGGCTCGACCGTCGAAGAATATTTCAACGTCACCCGGCGCTTCGACGACTCGCCGATCGACGCCATCGAAATCAACATCTCCTGCCCGAACGTCAAGGAGGGCGGCGTGGCGTTCGGCAACGACCCCGATATGTCCGCGCGGGTAGTCGAGGCCTGCCGCAAAGCGACCAGCAAGCCGCTCATCACCAAGCTCTCGCCGAACCAGACCGACATCGCCGAGAACGCGCGGCGCTGCATCGAGGCCGGCACCGATGGCTTCGCGGTCATCAACACCCTCATGGGTATGGCCATCGATATCGAGACGCGCCGCCCGGTCATAGGTAACAACCAGGGCGGCCTGTCCGGACCGGCCATCAAGCCCATCGCCTTGCTGAAGGTCCAGCAGGTCGCGCAAGTCTGCCGGCCGCACAAGATCCCCATCATCGGTCAAGGCGGCGTGACCACCGTCAGCGACGCCATCGAGTTCCTGATTGCCGGCGCGTCGGCCGTCGGTGTGGGCACGGGGCTGTTCTACGACCCTTTGATCTGCCCGAAGCTGAACGCCGGCATTCTGGGTTACCTCGATCGCCATGGCCTTCATAACGTCAGCCAGCTGACAGATTCGTTGCAGCTCAATGGGATATCCGCGCGGGTAGCGGCCCCCGGCTGCGCCTGACCCCCTCTCGCCGAGCGGCTGCGCCGCCATTTCCCGTGGCGCGGCCCTGCCGGCGAACGCGCAGGGCGTCGCGATGCTGTACTTCGGCGCGCTGCAGGGATTGATCGCGTTGTGCCGCAGCGGCATCTCGTATCTCGCACGGACGCTGGATTTCGGCGAGGGACAGCGGCGAGCGGCGATGGCCAGACTGAGGCGCTGTTCGATGCGCTCGGGCTGGAAGTGCAGCGTTCGATGGATTGCTACGACCGTATCTTCCTGCAGGTGTCGATTACGCAGTTGCTGGTCGTGCCAGGGTGAGGAAGTCTGCGGCGCAATACGCTTGGCTATGGCGTACCACGAGGACGCGGCTGGTGTCCTCAGCGCAACGCTGCACCCGTCCCTCTTTCGCTGTTCTGGCGCATGCCGGCGGCAACTCAATCCTGCGATGCCGACTCGTCCATCCCCAATTCCTTGATCTTGCGCGTGAGGGTGTTGCGCCCCCAGCCCAGCAGGCGTGCCGCGTCCTGCCGGCGGCCGCCGGTGCGCTTCAGTGCGGTTTCAATCATGATGCGTTCGAAGGCCGGCGTCGCGCGGTTCAACAGCCCCGGCGGACCTTCGGCAAGCTCGCGTTCGGCCCAATGTTGTAACGAGCTTTCCCAATCGGCACTGCCGGCAGCGACGGCCGGCGCGCTTTCCACCAACTCCGGCGGGAGATCGTCCAGGTGTATCTCGCGGCTGGCGGCCATGACCGTCAGCCAGCGGCAGAGGTTCTCCAACTGACGGACGTTGCCGGGCCAAGCCAACTGCGCAAGGTAGTTGCTCACGTCGCTGCGCACCACTTTGGGCTCTGCATTCAGCTCCTGCGCGGCGCGATCCAGAAAGAACCGCAGCAGCAGCGGAATATCCTCACGACGTTCACGTAACGCCGGGATGTGGATGCGGATGACGTTGAGGCGATGATAGAGATCCTCGCGGAAACGTCCTTCCTTTACCAGCTGCTCGAGGTTCTGGTGGGTCGCCGCGATGATGCGCACGTCGACCTTGACCGGCGTGTGGCCGCCGACGCGATAAAACTCGCCATCCGCCAGGACACGCAACAGTCGGGTCTGCAACTCGGCCGGCATGTCACCGATCTCGTCGAGGAACAGGCTGCCGCCGTCGGCCTGTTCGAAACGACCGATGCGCCGGTTCTGCGCGCCGGTAAAGGCGCCCCGCTCGTGCCCGAAGAGTTCCGACTCCAACAGGTCGCGCGGGATCGCCGCCATGTTCAAAGCGATGAAGGGCGCGTCTTTGCGTGGGCTATGGCGATGCAGGGCGTGCGCCACCAGTTCCTTGCCGGTGCCGGATTCACCGTTGATCAGCACGGTGATGTTCGAGCGCGACAGCCGGCCGATGGCACGGAACACCTCCTGCATTGCCGGTGCCTCGCCGATGATTTCCGGCGTCTGCATCGGCGCGTCGTGCGCAGCGCCGCCTTGTTGGCGACGCCGGTGCACGACAGCGCGCTGCACCAGGGCCACGGCCTCGTCCACGTCGAATGGCTTCGGCAGATACTCGAATGCACCGCCCTGATAGGCCGCCACGGCGCTGTCGAGATCGGAGTGTGCGGTCATGATGATGACCGGCAGATCGGGATAACGCGCGTGGATGTCGTCGAGCAGTTCCAGCCCGTTCACACCCGGCATGCGGATGTCGGTGATCAGCGCATCCGGGCGGCCGCGCTCCAATGCGTCGAGGACGCCGGTGGCGCCGGAGAAACTCGAGACCTCCATGTCGGCCTGCTTGAGCGCCTTTTCGAGCACCCAGCGGATCGAGCGATCATCGTCGATTACCCAGATCTTATCTCCCTTGGTCATCTAACGGCTCCAGTGGCAACAATACGGTGAATTGGGTCTGGCCCGGGCGGCTCGTGCACTCGACCAGGCCGCCGTGTACGTTGACCAACGATTGCGCGATCGACAAACCCAGGCCGGTGCCTTCGGCTCGTCCCGTCACCATGGGGTAGAAGATGGTCTCCAGCATCTCGGGGGGAATGCCCGGGCCGTCGTCGATCACGTCGACGCGAACGACCAGCCGATGGCGCTTCTGACCGATGGTGAACTGGCGTTGGGTGCGCGTGCGCAGCGTGATCCGGCCCTTGCCGCCCAAGGCCTCCGCGGCATTGCGCACGATGTTGAGCAGCGCCTGGATCAGTTGTTCGGGATCGGCGGCGAAATCGGGAATGCTCGGGTCATAGTCGCAGATCAACTGCAGATCCGGATGGTCTTCCGCCGCGACCAGATTGCGTACGTGCTCGACGATCTGGTGGATATTGCAGGCACGCACCTGTGGACGCTGGTTCGGGCCGAGCATGCGGTTGACGAGCGCGCGCAGGCGATCGGCCTCGCCGATGATGATGCGGGTATATTCGCGTAGCTCGTCGTCGCCGAGTTGGCGTTCCAACAACTGTGCAGCGCCGCGCAGCCCGCCCAGCGGATTCTTGATTTCGTGCGCCAAACCGCGCACCAGTTGCCGGGCCGCCTGGTATTGCTCGAGGATATTCTCTTCGCGGGTGATGCGCAGATGGCGGTCCACCCGGGTCAATTCGATCAGCACCTCGTCGCCCGCACCGTGCTGGTCGAACAGCGGGGTGACCACGCAATCCACGGTGATCTCCTCGCCGTTCGCGAGCCGCAGGACACGCCCGTGTTCACTATAGGGATGGT
>JBAYTM010000225.1:0-4727 GCA_041675685.1 Thiohalobacteraceae bacterium | reverse complement strand
GCTTGCAATTTCGAACCCTCCGCAGTGACCTTTGGCTCAGCGGAGCCGGCCAATGGAACGGCACAGGAGCAGACTCTGATGCAATCGATCGTAGACCTACCCAACAACGGCCCCGAGTACCAGCTGGATCGGGTGGAGAAGAGCGAACCGCCCGCCGGGATGCAGGGCGACAATTGGTACCGCTATGTCGTCAAGCGCAAGAACGGCGACATTACCGGCAGCCGGTGCGGCTCGTACCAGCAGGTCAGCAGTTACGCCGAGGCGCTGACCGAAACCCTCAATGCGCGCTCCGCCAGCCTGGGCAACCCGACCTGGAGCCGGTCCCGCAAGGCCTGACATCGCCGCGGTCGCGCGGTATGCGGCTCGATCGACACTTCAGTCGGCATCCCGCCCGGTATCCGGCACGGCATATTTCTGCCGGCTGGGGATCACCCCGCGTACCCCGCCCTTGGGGTTCTCCACGTCGCCCGCATAGCGCGGGATGAGATGCATGTGCAGGTGCATCACGCTCTGTCCGGCGATCGGCCCGATATTCACGCCGATGTTGTAACCGCCGGGTTGGAACTTTTCGTCCACGACCGCGCGCGCCGAGTCGATGAGGGAAAAGATCGCGGCGCGCTCTTCGGCGGTGGCATCAAAGAAACTCGCAAAGTGCCGGAACGGTATGATCAGACAATGGCCGGGGTTGACCGGGAAATCGTCGAATCGCACGAAGGCGTGCGCGTTTTGGAGAATGGCGGCGGAGGCGTCGCAGAACAGGCAGGTATCGACGGAGGTCATGCGTTGGACTCGGATGTGTGGGCAGCGCAGAACCTTAGCAGAATCGCCTTGCCACTGTATCTCTGCAGGGCCCGACCTCGGCATAGAAGTTGCCCCTTCCGCAACGACAAGCGGGAAGCCTTCGCGCCGGTATTCTGCGGGGCGTGGCCGACACCCAGGCGCCGGGATAATATTAAATTTCTTCAAATAGTTAGGAGCTCTGACTTGGCATCGCGCAGCGCATGCCACGCCGATGACCATGTCGTCCATCCCGCGTAATTCTCTGGCGCCCGCCAGCATCGTGGCGCTCTACGCGGCATTCGCCGCCGTCTGGATCGGCACGTCCGACTGGCTGCTGCCGCTGGTCGCGGGGGAGGCGGCGCTGCACGCCGAGATCGGCCTGTTCAAGGGCCTGTTGTTCGTGGCCACGACGTCCGTCCTGTTGTTCCTGCTGCTCCGGGGCGGCTGCGCGGTAGCTCCGGAACATGGCGCAAGCGACTTGCCCGGCATCGCGGCGCCCCGCCGCCGCTCGCTGGTCCTGACCTTCACCGGGCTGATCCTCGTTATCCCACTGTTGAGTTTCGGTATCGTCCGGTTGCACGGGCCGGATCTTCAGCGCGAGGCCTATGCCCAGCTCCAGGCGGTCGCCGCGCTCAAGGCCGGTCAGATCGAGAACTGGCTGACAGAGCGCACCGCCGACAGTCGGGTGCTGGCCACGAATACGGCGCTGACCAGCCTGATCGGGGCCTTTCTACGTGGCGAGGAGGCGCACGCGCGCGCCGATGTTCTGGATCTCTTCGGCAGGCTCCAAGAGGTGTACGGCTATGACGAAGCGGCCCTGCTGGACGCCGAGGGTCGGCTCGTGCTCGGCAGCCACAGCCAACCGCCGGACGACCTGCGAGGCCTGGCGCTGCGGGCGATAGAGACGAACCAAGTGCTGCGCACCGAGCTGCGCCCGCATGGCGCCGGCAAGCATCATCTCGACTGGCTGGTGCCAATCGCCAGCGTACCGCGGGCCGTGATCGTCCTGCATATCGAGGCGACCGATTTCCTCTTTCCGCTGGTGCAGAACTGGCCGACGCCGAGTGCCAGCGCCGAGACCCTGCTGGTGCGTCCCGACGGTGACGACGTGCTGTTGCTCCATGAACCGCGTCACCCGGGCACGCCGTTTTTTACCGACCGATATCCGCTGAGCGATGCCGATCTGCCCGCGGCACTCGCTGTACGCACCACCGAGGCGCGGCTGGCGCAAGGGCGGGATTACCGAGGCGTCGACGTGCTGGCGGCGACGCTGCCTATCCGCGGTACCTCCTGGCACCTTGTTGCCAAGGTCGACCACAAGGAGGTGATGGGGCCGCTCAGAACGCTGGTGTTCTGGGTCGGACTGGTGAGCTTTTTTGCCGTCACGGCGGTGGTCGCGGCCGTGCTCATCCTCTGGCGTCAGCAGCAGCGCGCGCACCAATTGGCCTTGCAGGTCCGGGTTGCCGACGGCGTGCGCGAGAGTGAGGCGCGATATCGGGGGCTGGTCGCGAATCTGCCGGGCGTGGTCTACCGCGCCGTCGTCGACGGCCACTGGAGGGCGCTCTACATCAGCGAAGCGGTCGAGTCCCTGACCGGATACGCCGCCGCCGATCTCGTGCAAGACGCCCGGCTTTCTTTCGCAAGCCTCATTCATCCCGAGGACCTCGACAAAGTTCAGGATGCGCTACGACGTTTCTATGCCAGCTCCGACACGGTCGTCGTCGAGTATCGCATCCGCCACCGCGACGGCAGGACGTGCTGGGTGCACGATCGCGGGCACGGCAGCTACGACGCTGACGGTCGCCTGCAATGGGTCGACGGTTTCATGTGGGACATCAGCGACCGCAAGCAGGCGGAGGCAACGCTGCGCACGAACCAGGCCATTTTGAAGCAATCGCAGCGTGCCGCATCGCTGGGCGACTATGTGTTCGACATCGGCACTCAGTCCTGGCACGGCTCCGAAGTGCTCCACGACATTTTCGGTATCGACGCCGACTATCCCCGTACCAAAGACGCCTGGCTGCGGCTCGTGCACCCGCAAGACCGCGAGATGCTGATCGCGTACCTGCATGACCAGGTCCTGAAAAAGCGCCTGCCCTACGATCGCGAATACCGGATCATTCGCAGGAGCGACGGCGCATTGCGCTGGCTGCATACCCTCGGGCGGTTGGAGCTGGGCCCGGATGGCGACGTGGTCCGGGTATTCGGGACCATCCAGGACATCACGCAACGCAAATTGGCCGAGGAACATCTGCAGCAGCAGACGGCCCTGTTGCGGCGCATTCTGGATTCCATCCCGGACCTGATCTTCGTCAAAGACGTCGACAGCGTCTATCTCGGCTGCAATCCCGCCTTCGAAGAGTTCGCCGGCCGCAAGGAAGCCGATCAGATCGGCAAGACGGATTTCGACTTCTTCGACGCCGACAGCGCGCGCGTCTACCGCGAGATGGATCGACAGATCATGGCGACCGGTCAGTCGCGACAGACCGAGGAGTCCGTGACCTACCCCGACGGGCGGAAGGTCTTGCTCGATACATTGAAGACGCCCTTCTACGGACCCGAGGGCGAAATGCTCGGCATGGTCGGCATCAGCCGCGACATCACAGCACGGAAACAGGCCGAAATCGATCTGCTCCAGGCGGCGACGGTGTTCGAGAACACGCGCGAAGGCGTCCTGATCACGGACACCGAGCTGCAGATCCTGCGCGTCAACCGTTCCTTCTGCGAACTGACCGGCTACAGCGAAGACGAGGTATTGGGGCAGACCCCGCGCCTGCTCCAGTCAGGCCGGCACGACCGCGCGTTCTATGTAGAGCTTTGGAACAGCATCCGGACCACCGACCACTGGCAGGGCGAGATCTGGAACCGTCGCAGGAACGGCGAGATCTATCCCGAGCTGCTGAGCATCAGCAGCGTCCGCAACGAGGCGGGCGAGGTCAGCCACTATGTGGCGGTATTCGCGGACATCTCGCACATCAAGGCGTCAGAGAAGGCGCTCGATTTCCTGGCCCATCACGACGCCCTGACACGGCTGCCGAACCGTCTGGCCCTGCTTTCGCGCCTGGAGCACGGCATCGAGTCCATGCGCCGTTCCGACGGACGGCTGGCCCTGCTGGTGCTGGATCTGGACCGCTTCAAGGACGTCAACGACAGCTTCGGTCATCCCGCCGGGGACGAAGTCCTGCAGCAGGTCGCCGCGCGCCTGTCCAACGAGTTGCGCGCGACCGATACGCTGGCGCGGCTCGGGGGCGACGAATTCATCGTGCTCCTGGAGAATCTCAGCCACGCCGACGATGCCGCACGCGTCGCCAACGAGATCATCGAAGCCATGCGCGCGCCCTGGCAGTTGTCGAACGGCGCCCGGGTGCACGTCGGCACCAGCGTCGGCATCACCCTGTTCCCCGACCACGGCGACAGCGCGGAAACGCTGTTGCAGCAGGCCGATGCGGCGCTCTACCGCGCCAAGGCCGAGGGCCGCGGTTGTTTCAAGTATTACTCGGACGAACTGACGCGCGCGGCGCGCGAACGTATCGCGCTCGAAGGACGCCTGCGTCGCGCGCTCGCGGACGACCAGTTGCGGGTGTATTTCCAGCCGCAGGTCGACATCGCCAGCGGACGCATCTTCGCCGCCGAGGCGCTGGTGCGCTGGCAGGACCCGGAACATGGCCTCATCATGCCGCGCCGCTTCATACCGATCGCGGAAGAGACCGGCCTGATCGGCGACATCGGCCTGTGGGTGCTGCGCGCGACCTGCACCCAGGGGCAGGCATGGATCGCCGGGGGCCTGCCGCCGATCACCCTGGCCGTGAACCTCGCTCCGCACCAGATGCGACATGGCGACATCGCCGCCGCCGTCGCCGAGATCTTGCGAGACACCGGCTTCCCACCCGAACGGCTCGAACTCGAACTCACGGAAAGCGCGCTGATGCAACGTGAGGGCGAGGCGG
>JBAYTM010000224.1:0-4733 GCA_041675685.1 Thiohalobacteraceae bacterium | reverse complement strand
GCTCGTCGAGCATGCGTTCGATTTCGCGCTCGACCTGATCGGGAAGCTTGGTGCCCTGTGCGGAGAAGAATTTGATGCCGTTGTCGGCGAAGGCATTGTGCGATGCCGAAATGACGATACCTGCGCACGCGTGCAGTGTGCGGGTCAGATAGGCGATCGCGGGGGTCGGCATGGGCCCGAGCAGGTGAATGTCCATGCCGGCCGCGGAAAGCCCCGCCTCGAGAGCCGACTCGAACATGTAGCCCGAGATACGGGTGTCCTTGCCGATCAGGACCTTTTGAGAACTCTCCGTACCGAGCACCTTGCCGGCCGCCCAACCAAGCTTGAGCATGAATTCTGCCGTGATCGGCGCGTCGCCGACCCGGCCGCGGATCCCGTCTGTTCCAAAGTATTTTCTGGGCACTGCATTCCCCCCTTCGCTACGCCGCTGGCACAGCGGCCGCGGGTGATTCCTTATCGTCCCGCGTCGGCGTTATCCCGACACGCACGGTGTTTATTATCCGCAGTCCGGGCCCGGGTTCAATCTGCCGACTGCACCGCCCTGCACAGGCGCAATGACTGCACCGTTTCGGCGACGTCATGGACGCGCAGGATACGCGCGCCGAGCCAGGCGGCAAGCGCCGCGAGGGTTGCGCTGGGCCCCGCGCGCCGCTCAACGGACAGATCGAGCAGCGCGCCGACCATGGCCTTGCGCGACAACCCCACCAACACGGGATACCCCGCTTCGGCCAGCACCGGCAAGTGCTTCAACAGACGCAGATTGTGTTCCAGCGTCTTGCCGAAACCGAAACCGGGATCGAGCACCAGTCGCTGTTCCGGAATACCGGCGGTACGGCAGGCCGCGGCGCGGTCGAGCAGGAAATCGCGCACCTCGCTGACCACATCGGTATAGGTCGGCCGATGCTGCATACTGCGCGGTTCACCCTGCATGTGCATCAGACACACCGGCACCCCGGCGGCCACAGCGGCCTCCAGTGCACCGGGTTCCCGCAGCGCGCGAACGTCGTTGATGAGCCCCGCGCCGGCCGCCACTGCCGCGCGCATGACCTCGGCCTTGCTGGTATCCACCGAGACGATCACCGGCAATTCCGCGCGGAGCGCTTCGATCACCGGCACGACGCGGTCCAGTTCCTCCTCCAATCCAACACCGGCCGCACCGGGGCGGGTCGACTCGCCGCCGACATCGACGATGGCCGCCCCCTCGGCAACCATGCTCCGCGCATGCGCCACGGCCTGGTCGCGGCCAACGAAGCGCCCGCCGTCGGAAAACGAATCCGGCGTGACGTTGAGGATCCCCATCACCTGAGGTTCGGAAAGATCGAGGACGGTACCGGCGCAGTCGAGCTGCATAATCGCTATGAACCACCAAGACGCCAAGTACGGCAAGCACTTTGAACCGCCAACACGCCAAGGGCGCCAAGACAGATTTTGTTTGAACCGCCAAGGCGCCAAGGCGCCGAGAAAACCATTTTAAAAGTGAAACCCGACGGGTAGCGACGGGCAGCCAACCTGCGCACGAGCGCCCTGTCCGCATTTAACCCAAGCCTTTCTTGGCGCCTTGGCGCCTTGGCGGTTCCAGAAACCTTGGCGTCCTTGGCCTGCTGGCGGTTCATAAACAAATCGCGTAGCTGAAAAACAAAGCCCCGCCGAAGCGGGGCGTGAGACGTTGCGATGGTGCTCAGTGCTGGCCCGCCGGGCCGCCGATGACGCCGCTCTCGCCCGGTTTGGCCGCGGTCGCCGGCGCGGAACCGCCACCCGAGGCAGGCTTATCGTCCTCCCAATCCTCCGGGGGACGTGGCGGCCGACCTTCCATGATGTCCTCGATCTGCTGGGCGTCGATGGTTTCGTACTTCATCAGCGCCTCCGCCATCGCGTGCAGTTTGTCCAGATTCTCGGTGAGAATCTGTCTCGCGCGCTCGTAGTTGCGGTCGATGATGCTACGGATCTCTTCGTCGATCGTGTGCGCCGTACCGTCCGAGACGCTCTTGTGCTGCGTCACCGAATGGCCGAGGAACACCTCGCCCTCGTCTTCGCTGTAGGTCAGCGGGCCGAGACGCTCGGACAAGCCCCACTTGGTCACCATGTTGCGCGCGAGTTCCGTGGACCGCTGGATATCGTTGGAGGCGCCCGTGGTCACCTTCTCCGCACCAAACACGATCTCTTCCGCGATGCGTCCGCCGAACAGGCTGGAGATGCGGCTTTCCAGGCCTTGCTTGCTGAGGCTGTAACGATCCTCCTCCGGCAAGTACATGGTCACACCCAGCGCACGGCCGCGCGGAATGATGCTGACTTTGTAGACCGGGTCGTGGTCCGGCACCAGTCGACCGACGATCGCATGACCGGACTCATGGTAGGCGGTCAGCGTCTTCTCGGCCTCGCTCATGACCATGGAGCGCCGCTCGGCACCCATCATGATCTTGTCCTTGGCGCGCTCGAAGTCTTCCATTTCGACCACGCGCTTGTTGGCGCGTGCCGCGAACAGGGACGCCTCGTTGACCAGATTGGCGAGATCCGCGCCGGAGAAGCCGGGCGTCCCGCGCGCGATGATCGACGGCTTGACGTTGTCCGCCGCAGGCACCTTGCGCATATGTACCTTGAGGATCTGCTCGCGACCGCGCACGTCGGGCAAGGGCACGACGACCTGGCGATCGAAACGGCCGGGGCGCAACAGGGCCGGGTCGAGCACGTCCGGGCGGTTCGTCGCAGCGATGACGATCACGCCTTCGTTGCCTTCGAAGCCGTCCATTTCGACCAGCAGCTGGTTGAGGGTCTGCTCGCGTTCGTCGTGCCCGCCGCCAAGACCGGCGCCGCGGTGACGTCCGACCGCGTCGATCTCGTCGATGAAGATGATGCAGGGTGCGTGCTTTTTCGCCTGCTCGAACATGTCGCGCACGCGCGACGCGCCAACACCGACGAACATCTCGACGAAGTCGGAACCGGAAATGGTGAAGAACGGCACCTTGGCCTCGCCGGCGATGGCCTTGGCCAGCAGCGTCTTACCGGTACCCGGCGAACCGACCATCAGCACACCGCGCGGGATCTTGCCGCCGAGCTTCTGGAACTTGCCCGGGTCGCGCAGAAACTCAACCAGTTCGGCGACTTCTTCCTTGGCCTCTTCGACGCCCGCCACATCGGCGAAGGTCACCTTCACCTGATCCTCGCCGAGCATGCGAGCGCGACTCTTGCCGAAGGACATGGCCCCCCGCCCGCCGGCACCGCCTTGCATCTGGCGCATGAAGAACACCCAGACACCGATCAGCAACAGCATCGGGAACCAGGAGATGAAGATCTGGGTCAGCAGGCCTTGCTCGTCACGCGGCTTGGCGTTCACAGTGACGTTATTCGCCAACAGATCGTCGATCATCTTCGGATCATCGGGCGAATAGGTCTGGAAGCGCTCGCCGTTGGCCGTCTCGCCGTGGACAGTGCGGTCCTGAATCGTCACGCGGGTGACGTTACCCTGCTTCACCTGTTCGATGAACTCGGAGTATCCGAGCTGATTGGCGCGCGGTGCCGGCGGTCCGAAACTGTTGAATACGGACATCAGCACTACGGCGATGACCACCCACAGAATCAGATTCTTGGCCATGTCGTTCAAGCTTGCCTACCTCGCCCTACGGGGCTGACTAACTGCCTGTAAACCATCAACTTCACGCGGACAATCCGCGCACTTATACGCATCGACCTTACTACAGTTTACGGTCGCTGGCCACCAAGTAGACTTCGGCCGAGCGCGGCCGTGAGGCCTTGGGTTTACGAACCACGACACGGCCGTATTCCTGTCGCAATTGCCGTACCAGCGCGTCGAAACCTTCGCCCTGAAATACTTTGCAGACGAAGCTGCCGCCCGCCCGTAAATGGGTGCGGGCGAAATCCGCCGCCAATTCCACCAGATACATGGCTCGAGGTTGGTCGACCACGTCCACCCCGGAGATATTGGGGGCCATGTCGGACATTACAAGGTCGATCGGACGTACGCCGTCCGGCCCCGAGAGTTCCGTTTCGAGCTGGGACAACACCGCTTCATCCCGGAAATCGCCTTCCAGAAAGCGCACATCGGCAAGCGGCTCCATGGGCAGGATATCTAACGCGAAGATCTCTCCTTTGCGCCCGACCAGCTTCGCCGCGTACTGCGACCACCCGCCGGGGGCGGCGCCCAGGTCGACAATGGTCATACCCGGTTTGATCAGGCGGTATTTCCGGTCCAGTTCTTCCAGTTTGTAAACGGCACGCGAACGCCAACCCTCACGTTGTGCACGCTGGACGTATTCGTCGTCGAAATGTTCTCGCAACCAGCGGCTGCTGCTCTTTGTGCGTGCCATAAATTCAGGTTCTAGGGGCTAGGGCCGAGGTTCGAGGAAACCCTTTGAACGATCCGTCGTTGCGTGCTGCGCTCGCAATGGTGGCTTCCTGTTCTTACCGTCAAATGAGTATACTTCCCGCCCCGTTTTCGAGCGCCGACCATGAAACTGACCGATCAGCAGAAACGCCACTTGCGCGGCCTCGGCCATGTGCTCAAACCCGTCGTGATCCTGGGCAATGCCGGCCTGACCGACAACGTCATGGCGGAAATCGACCAGGCGCTGACCCATCACGAGCTTATCAAGATCCGGGTCAATGCCGCCGACCGCGAGTCCCGCGCGGCGTTGATCGAGACGATCTGTGCTCAGACCAAGGGCCAGGCGGTCCAGACCATCGGCCACATCCTGCTGCTGTTCCGGCGGAACCCCAAG
>JBAYTM010000223.1:0-4734 GCA_041675685.1 Thiohalobacteraceae bacterium | reverse complement strand
GGCGTGCTCGACGCGCTGCAAACCGCAGCGGACGGCATGGGCATTGACCGTAAGGCAATGCTCAGCGCGGGCTCGCTGTTCATCCATGGAACGACCCATGCGATAAACGCCATAATCACCGGCAGGACCGCGCGTACGGCGCTGCTGACGACCGAGGGTCATCCCGATATCCTGACCCTGCGCGAAGGTGGGCGGACCGAAGCCTTCAATTTCACTATCCCCTTCCCCGATCCGTTCATCCCGCGCGCGCTGACGTTCGAAGTGCCGGGCCGCATCCGTCTGGACGGTCAGGAGATCGAGCCTTTTGATGAAGCGGCGGTGCTTGCCGTCATCGAACGGCTGAAAGACGAAAAAGTGGAGGCGGTCGCCGTCTGTCTGCTGTGGTCGGTGGTCAATCCGGAGCATGAAGAGCGCGTAGGCGCCTTGCTCGAAAAGCATCTTCCAGGAATTCCCTATACATTGTCCCACCGCCTCAATCCGTCTCTGCGCGAGTTTCGGCGGGCATCTTCGGCTGCAGTCGATGCGTCGCTGAAGCCGCTTATGGGCCATTATATGAGCAGCCTTCAGCAGCGGCTGAAAGACGCGGGATTTGATGGGCGTGTTCTCGTCATTACCTCGAACGCCGGCGTGATCGACGCTCAGGTCGCGGCACAGGCTCCGATACATATCGTCAATTCTGGGCCATCCATGGCCCCGGTCGCCGGGCACTGGTTTTCCCTGACCGATGAAGGCAATGACAACGCGATCGTCGCCGACACCGGAGGCACCACCTATGACGTGAGCCTTGTTCGTCGCGGACTGATCCCCATGACGCGCGAAACATGGATTGGCGAGCCCTATCGCGGTGTGATGCTCGGCTTTCCTTGGGTGGACGTCAAGAGCGTTGGCGCTGGTGGCGGCTCGATAGCATGGGTGGACAATGGCGGCCTTCTGCACGTGGGCCCGCAGAGCGCGGGCGCCGTTCCCGGTCCGGTCGCCTATGGGCGCGGAGGAACGCTGCCGACGGTCACCGATGCATCCGTCGTTCTAGGGCACCTTGATCCAGACTATTTCCTCGGTGGCACGATGTCACTGGATCGCGATGGGGCAGAAGCCTCCATCCGGCGCTATGTGGCCGAACCACTCGGCATCGATGTCGCCGCCGCCGCAGACGCTATTCTCGCCATCGCGACCGAAAACATGGTGCAGGCAATCGTCGATATTACCGTCAATCAGGGTATCGATCCGCGCGAAGCGGTGCTGGTCGGTGGCGGCGGTGCGGCAGGTCTCAATTCGGTGCGCATTGCCCAACGCCTTGGCTGTCCGACACTAATCGTTCCCAGTGTGGGTGCTACCTTGTCGGCGGCCGGCGCCCTGATGTCTGATCTGAAGGCAGAGTATCACGCGGCCTGTTTCGCTAGCACTGCCCGATTTGATCGCGCTAAGGTGAACGAAGCGTTGGCGGGTCTGCGCGAGCGTTGCGACGCCTTCGCCGCGGCGTCCGGAGCGAAAGGACGGACGAACATCCGATACAAGGCCGAAGCACGCTACGACACGCAGATCTGGGAAATCGAAGCGCCTGTCCGCAGCGCCTCGTTCGACAGCGCTGCGGACGTTGACGCCTTCGTCGCGGATTTTCATGCGGCGCATCAGGATTTGTTCGGCTTCGATGACCCTGCCTCGCCGATTGAAATCGTCGGCTGGAGCGCGACCGTAACCTGCGCGCTTCGCGATACGGACGGCATCCGCTTGAGCGAAGATAATGTCGAGACACGCAACCATGTGCGGACGGCCTATTTTGCCGAGACGGGCTGGATCGAGACACCGGTTCGCCGCTTCGATGCGATGCAGCCTGACGAGTTTATTGAGGGTCCCGCCCTGTTGGAGAACGCGCTCACCACCGTCGTCGTCGGTCCCGGCGCGGTTGCGACACGCCGGTCAAGCGGGGGCCTGTCAATCGCGATTGGAGGAAAGTGATGAGCGATACGAGCACCACCAGCATGGATGGAGTGAAGATGGCCATCCTCAACAATCGCTTCGAAGGCGTTACGCGCAAGATGGCGAACACCCTGTTGCGCACCGGACGTTCGGGCGTCCTGAACGTGGCCCGCGACTTTTCCTGCTGTGTTGTAACGGCGGAGTGCGAGCTGCTTGCGACCAATGAGGGCTTGCCGATCCACGTATTGTCTGGTCCGGACATCATGGCGCGCTACATGAAGGAATTTCATCCCGATCTCATGGCGGGAGATGCGTTCCTCAACAATTCACCCTATCATGGCTGCAGCCATGCTGCAGACTGGACGCTGCTGGTGCCGGTAATGGACAATGACGGACGCCATCGCTTCACCGTGGTTGTGAAGGCCCATCAGGCCGATATCGGCAATTCAATCCCGACCACCTATCATGGCTCGGCCAAGGACGTCTACGAAGAGGGTGCGCTCATCTTCCCGTCCACGAAGGTACAGAGCAATTATGAAACCAACGCGGATTTTCGTCGCATGTGCGAAATGCGTATCCGCGTGCCGGAGCAATGGTGGGGCGATTTCCTGGCGATGGTCGGAGCAGCAAGGATTGGCGAACGGGAAATCATCGCCATCGCGCAGGAGGAAGGCTGGGAGGAGCTGGATCGCTTCAGGCGTGATTGGCTGGACTATTCCGAACGCCGGATGATCGACGCGATCAAGGCCCTGCCCGCCGGATTTGCGGTCCACACCAGCTGTCACGATCCGTTTCCCGGAACACCGGAAACCGGGATCAAGGTGCAGGCGAAGGTGACCATCCGACCGGACGACGCCATCGTAGAGGTTGATCTGACCGACAATCCGGACTGCCTGCCTTGCGGTCTGAACCTGTCGGAGGCGTGCTCGCGTACCGCCTCGATGGTCGGCGTGTTTAATGCAGTAGAGCACAGCGTACCAAAAAATGCCGGCAGCTTTCGCCGCATAGACGTCAAGCTACGCGAAAACTGCGTCGTCGGCATTCCGCGTCACCCGACCAGCACGTCGGTATCCACGACCAATGTCGCCGACCGGGTGGCCAATTCCACCCAGGCCGCGATCGCACAAATAAGCGGTGACCATGGACTAGCCGAATGCGGAGCGGTCATTCCGCCGGCAGTCGGTGTGATTTCCGGGTTACATCCGGATACCGGACAGCCCTTCGTCAATCAGCTGTTTCTCGGCATGTCGGGTGGCGCTGGCGCGCCCAAAGCCGACGCCTGGGTGACGATCGGCCATGTCGGTAATGCCGGTCTTTGTTATGTCGACTCTGTCGAAATTGATGAGCTGCGACAGCCACTTTATGTCTACAGTCGGCGATTGAAGACAGACTCGGAAGGGGCCGGAAAACACAAGGGCGCGCCTTCTGTGGAAGTTGTTTTTGGACCGCGTGATTGCGCTTTCGATATCGGCTATGTCAGCGATGGCGCGGTCAATCCGGCGCAGGGTGTGCGCGGAGGTCTGTCTGGCGGTCGGGGTGATCAATATCGCATAAGACCGGATGGACAACGCGAACAACTTGACCCGTGCGCACAAGTCACACTGCAGGACGGCGAAAAGCTGGTGTCCGTTTCCACTGGTGGCGGGGGATATGGCAAGCCATCCGAACGCGACCCGGCCCTTGTTGCGCGCGATGTGCGGGAAGGACTCGTTTCGGCAGAGCGGGCGCGTTCCGTCTATGGCGTGGCGATCGATGCTGCCGGGAAGTTCAATGAAGCGGAAACCGAAGCATTGCGCGCAAGCGTCCCGGCCTGAGGGCTTCATATCATGACCGACATCTCGGATTTAAGCACCTATGGAAAGAACCCGCTGGCGCTTCCAATTGAGGGCGGCTGTGCCTGCGGCCAGGTCCGCTATGCCATCAATGCGCAGCCGGTTATCGGGCTGATTTGCAGCTGTAACTATTGCCAGAAATTGTCGGGCACAGGCCATGGAGCTTTTCTGGTACTGCCCGCCGCAGCAGCTGAGCTGCAGGGCGAAACCAACGATTGGACCTACGTCGCCGATAGTGGGGGGACCTCGACGCGTTATTTTTGCGCGCAGTGCCATGCTCCGGTTTACGCAAAGTTGGGCCTGCATCCTGACGGCATTGTCGTGACCGCAGCCAGCCTCGACGATCGTGCACAATTTCGTCCATCTGTCGCCCTGTATGAGGCTGATGCACAAGGCTGGGACAGAGTCGATCCTGCGCTTCGGTCATTTGCGGCCGGCCTTTAATCGATCGCCCGCCTCACCCAAAGGAAAAGCGGCATGAAGGAACGAACTGTCCCCACGATTGCGGAGGAAACCGGCAGAGCGGTGGTGCACCCATGGCTGTGCGACGCGATGGGCCATCTGGCAACCCAGCACTATATGCGTTTTTACGACGATGCATTTTTCCATCTCTTCGCCAAATTGGGACCTGTCGTCGTGGAAACGGCCGAGCGGCGTGTCGGCTGGGCGGATGTCCGTCACGAAGTACTGTATCTCCAGGAGCTGCAGGCAGGCGATCTCGTCGTTTTGCGCTCCGCGGTGGTAAAGATCGGGCGAAGTTCACTTACACACCGCACATATATCTCGCGGGTTTCGGATAATGTTGTCTGCAGCACGCTCGAGTCGACAACGGTACGTTTTGATCTGGAAGCGCGGCGTTCGATTGAAATCGAGCCGCAAATCCGGGAGTCTGCGCATGCGTTGCTAATTGCCTAGGTGTCGACCGGGTTGGCTTGTTCCGGGTACGACAAGGTGAGTTTGATTGCGTGCAATTCAAGGTCTAGCG